>JBASOB010000192.1:0-14625 GCA_049657865.1 Mobilitalea sp. | reverse complement strand
GTATAGAGATCTGTTCACAATCTTTGATATGCTGAAAGCAGCATCATGTAAGCTAGTGAGAAAGATGACTCTTTCACACGCAAATTTGTGCCTGCAGCCCAAAGCTTGTAGGTAGAGAGAAAGGTAGGGTTATTAGTATGACGAATATCATTTTACGAGGATGCAATGGAAGAATGGGGCAAATAATTACCGATATTGCAGCAGGTGATGACAAAACAACAATTGTAGCCGGTATCGATGTATCTGCGAACCCAAATCATAACTATCCGGTATATAATGATTTTGCAGAATGCACGGAAAAGGCTGATGTCATCATTGATTTTTCAGCACCTGTTAATTTGAAGGAAATGTTATCTTATGCAGAAGAGAAAAAGATAGGAATCGTCATCTGCACTACTGGATTTTCGAAAGAACAATTGGAATTGATTGATGAAGCATCGAAAGTGATTCCTATTTTCAGGTCAGCCAATATGTCGATGGGAATCAGTGTAGTTACAAAACTGCTCAAAGAGGCAGCGGTTGCACTTAGCGAAGCAGGCTTTGATATTGAGATTGTTGAAAAACATCACAATAAGAAGGTGGATGCTCCTTCTGGTACAGCACTCTTGCTTGCGGATGCAATGAACGAAGTGTTAAATAATGAATACGAATATAAATATGATCGTACCCAGGAACGTGAGATGAGACCTAAGAAAGAGATTGGTATTTCGGCAGTTCGCGGAGGAACTATCGTTGGTGAACATGAAGTAATCTTTGCCGGTACGGATGAAGTTATAGAAATCAAGCATGTCGCATATTCCAGAGCAGTTTTTGCAAAAGGCGCAGTACAGGCGGCAAAGTTTTTGCCCGGTAACGCTGCAGGAATGTATGAGATGAGTGACATGTTAGGTAAATAGATCAAATATCATTACATCATAGAAATAACAGAAAAACCAGGTCATGAACTTACTTTATAAAGTAAATTCATGACCTGGTTTTTTGTATAAATACAAATTTAATTAGAATGTTAGAAATACAAGATTAAACGGAAAACAGAATATTGATACTTCTATTTCATCTGTGAAACAGAGAACACAAATAAGTCTAATTTTGTTCACAAATATTTCGTATTTTTTAGGTATTATTGTCAAGAAAAAGAGTTTCAAACTGATTTCTAGAAGCACCAGAACTTGATTGAGGGGTAAGGGTAGGCAAATATATTAAACCATAATAATAAGGAGGAAATGATTTTGATTGAGGTTAAAAATTTAGTGAAGCGTTACGGAAATCACATCGCAGTTGATCATTTATCGTTTACCGTGGAAAAGGGTCAGATACTTGGATTTTTAGGACCTAACGGTGCAGGAAAATCAACAACCATGAATATTATTACCGGGTATATGTCGGCAACAGAGGGTACGGTTACAGTAAATGGGATTGATGTGTATGAGGAACCAGAAGAAGTCAAGAAGATGATAGGATATCTGCCGGAATTTCCACCGCTGTATCCTGACATGACAGTAAGGGAATATTTGAGCTTTGTAGCTGACATCAAAAAGGTCGCAAAGAGCGAAAAGAAGAAAATGATGGAAGATATCATGGAGGATACCAAGATTACTTCCATGTCTGAGCGTTTAATTAAGCATTTATCAAAAGGATATAAGCAGAGAGTCGGGTTGGCACAGGCAATCATGGGCTACCCGGAATTAATCATTTTAGATGAACCGACAGTAGGACTTGATCCAAAACAGATAATTGAAATAAGAGAATTAATCAAAGAATTAAGTAAAAAGCACACGATTATTCTAAGTTCTCATATCATGCAGGAAGTAAGTGCGGTATGTGATACGGTTATGATTATAGATAAGGGTAAATTGATTTTGCAGGATAAACCCGAGAATTTAAGTCTTCGTCTTGGGTCTACCGGAGGCATGAGGCTTTCCGTGAAAGGTGAAAGTGAGGTTATAAAGGCAGCACTGAATACAATCATCCGAATCACTAAAATTGAGGAAAGCCCAACAATTATAGAAGGCGTGAATGAGTTGACCGTTTATTTTAATGAGGAGGAAGATGTTCGGGAAGAAGTGTTTTTCGTATTATGTGATGTTAAGACACCAATTCTTGAAATGCAGTCCATTCGAATGAGCTTGGAGGACATCTTCTTGAAGGTTACCGATCATGAGAGCAAGAATTCTGAAAAGATTGATTTGAATAAAACCAATGGTATGAAGGAAGAAGATGCAGATAGATATCCTGCTATGGATGAAGAAGATGCAGATAGATCTTCTGCCATGAATGAAGAAGGCAAGGATAAAGTTCTTGCTATAGAGGAAGCAGATACAGATAGTTTTCCTGTTATGGAGAATATTAATTTTGGTGAAGAGGAGGATAATCAAGATGGCAGCAATCTATAAAAAAGAACTTCGTTCCTACTTTACTTCGATGATGGGATATGTATTCATCGCATTTTTTCTTGTAATCATAGGAATCTATTTTACCGTAACTAATTTACTTTCTGGTTATGCTAATATCGAATATACCTTAAACAGCATCTCCTTTCTATTTGTACTATTGGCACCACTGCTAACGATGAGATTAATGGCGGAAGAAAATAAGCAAAAAACAGATCAGTTACTATTTACATCGCCTCTTACTGCAGGATCCATTGTGATGGGGAAATATCTTGCAGTATTGACCGTATTTGGAGCTGCAATGCTGATTGTTTGTTTTTATCCTTTGATTTTGACCCAATACGGTACGGTTCCTCTCGCCAGCGGATATTCAAGTATATTAGGATTTACCTTGCTTGGAGGAGCTTATCTAGCGCTAGGACTATTTATCTCAGCACTGACGGACAGTCAGGTCGTAGCGGCAATTATATCGTTTATCGTATTCCTTGTTACCGTATTGATGGATGGAATCGCAGGTATTTTACCGACGGATAATGCTTCCGCAGTTGCTATCTTTACGATTGTTATATTAATTATTTGTATTATTTTATATATTGGAATGCATAACTTAACGATTGTGACCAGCATTGGTCTCCTTTGTGAAGCAGCCTTAGTCCTGATCTATTTCTTGAAACCAACTATTTTAGATGGGTCTGTTATTGGCGTTTGCGGATGGTTTTCCGTAATAACAAGATTTGATAATTTTACGTATGGCATACTTGATTTATCCAGCATTCTATATTATTTGAGCATTATTTTCCTGTTTACATTTTTAACGACACAGGTGATTAAAAAGAAGAGATGGAGCTAGGGAGAGGAGAACGATGGCATTGAAAAAATTAGAGAAAAAAGATAAAAAGAAAATTGATATGATCGGAAAGATGAAGGCCTCCTTTTCCGGTAGAAAGTTCCGTAGCGGAGCATATGCATCTGCAGTATCGGCAGTTGTCGTTGTGATTATACTAGTTGTTAATTTACTGTTTTCGCAACTGAATATTACCTTTGATCTTAGTTCTCAGGAGATGTATACCCTGACGGATGAAACAACAGGTATGGTGAAAAATCTAGAAGATGATATTACAATCTACTATATGGTCGAAACTGGAAGTGAGGACAAAGTATTTCAGGAAATAACAGAAAAGTATGATAATCTATCCGATAAATTGACCGTTGTAACCAAAGATCCGGTGCTATATCCGAAATTTGCCGCTCGATATGTTACTGATGAAGTAGAAGCAGGCGGTTTTATTGTTGTCAATGAAGCAAATCAAAGAGCGAAATATGTTTCAGGTAACGATATGCTGGTGCAGGAGCTGAATAGCCAGACGTACTCCTATGAGACCACCGGCATTGATGCAGAAGGACAGTTAACTGCTGCAATTCAGTATGTATCCAGCGCGGACCTGCCCAAAATGTATGTTGTCGAGGGCCACGGAGAAACAGCTGTAGACGAGTCTTTTAATGAAGCAGTAGAGAAAATGAATATCACAGTGGAAGCGTTAGCAACAAAAACAGCAGAAAGCATCCCTGAAGATTGCGATATTCTATATATTAACGGACCACAGTCAGATCTATTGGAGTCTGAAACCACGATGATTAAAGATTACTTAGTTGCTGGTGGAAATGCTTTAATCTCCGTTGATTATCTAGCAGATGATTTAACAAATTTCGATGCCCTGCTGCAGTATTACGGGGTTGAAGTGGTGGACGGCGTAGTGGTAGAGGGAGATTCCAGCAGACATTATACCAATTATCCATACTATGTGATACCTGGCATGGAAAGTCATGAAGTGACTGCTGATACAGTGGAAAATGGCGTTCCGCTAATGATGCCGCTATGTTCTGGTCTCATTTCTTCTAGTACGACGAGAAGTTCGTTAACGGTAACACCGATTCTCACCTCATCAGATTCTGCCTATTCGAAGATAAGTGAGTCAAGTACAACTTATGAGAAAGAAGAGGGAGATATCGAGGGACCTTTTAATCTGGGGGTTGTAGCTACAGATACTTATAATGATACGATTTCTAACGTAATCGTATATTCGACCGATACGTTATTCACTGCAGATGTGATGACTTATTATGGAAATGCTACTTTGCTTAACAGTACGATGAATTATTTATCAGGAGACATGGAAGCTTTATCAATTCCTACAAAATCGATTGAGAGTTCGATGATTGTCTTAACACAACAACAGGCTCTTTCCTGGGGTGCAGCAGTTGTGGTCGTAATTCCGGTAGCTCTTCTTTTAATGGGCGTCTTAGTTACCTTAAGAAGGAGGAAGAAATAATGACAAAAAGAAAGAAAAGAAACTCAATTACAATGGTTTCGCTTCTTTTGGCATTAGCAGTATTAGTCGGGATATATGCATGGTACATGAATCGCGATGTAGCAGAAGATACGACAGATACGACAATAGAGACTATTTCACTGGGATCTGTGGACACCGAACAAATCAGTTCCTTACACTATGTTGCACAAGATGCGGATTTAACCTTTGTTTTGCAAGGGGATGCATGGATATCTGAAGACGAGCCGGAGCGGCCGATCAATCAGGATAATGTCGCAAACATGATAAGTTCAATCACAGATATTTCTGCGACACGTCTTGTTACTGAGGTAGCGGAGGATATTGCTGAATATGGACTGGCAGAACCGGCCGGTTATTTGCAGGCGATTCAGGAGGATGGTACCGTTATCACTTTACAGATTGGTGATGAGGTAATCGGTGCAGCCGGATATTATGCGCTGGTAAATGATGACAAGAAAGTCTATATCGTAACAACCTCGTGTGGTACAGCGCTTCAATATACAAACCTTGAAATGACACAGGTGATGGCTGCTACGGAGATTACAGCAGAAAATATCTATCATATTGAGATCATGAACCGTGATGGTGAAGATTTTGAATTAGTCTATGATCCGAATAACCAATATGAGGAAAGCAGCTCAGCGGTCTACTCCTGGGTTCTGTTAAAACCATATGCAGAAGGATATAGTGCTAATGATGAAAAAGTAAGCGATCTATTAGCAAATTATGCAGCCTTTACCTATACTTCCTGCGTAGATTATAGCGGAAAAGACTTAAGCAAGTATGGTCTAGAGGATCCAGCTGCTTCGATTGATGTCGGATATTATGTGACTTCCACGGAAACGCTTGAGGAGCCAGTAACAGATCCCAATACAGGAGAAGAGATAACAGAAAAAACAGTAAATACAGAAAATGAATTAAAGATTTATGTCGGAAATTTAGATGAGGACGGAGAATACTATGTTAAGGCAGAAGGTTCGGATGCTGTCTATACCATGGCAGCAGATACCGTAAATACAATGCTTCAGGTAGATGCATTCAGTATAATTAGTACCTATGTATGTATTCCGAACATCGATGATGTTGATAAGATTACTGTTGATGCAGATGGCGTGATTAATACAATGGAAATCAAGCGTACTACATCAACGAATACAGAGGGAGAAGAAGCGGTAGCAGTATATTATCATAACGATAAAGAAGTTACGGAAGATCTCTTCAAAGGTATTTATCAGGACATCATTGTCGCTCAATATGATGCAGAAGCAGAAGAAGTAACGGATACTACAGGAATGGATCCGTACATGACGATTACCTATCAGTTAAATGATGACAAATCAACACAGTTAACAGCTTCGTTTCTTCCTTATGATGATAGTTTTTATTTAGTTGATACTGGAACTGGCGCCAGATTCTATGCAGACAAGAGAAAAATTGAAGATATTGCTTCAACAGTAGCTGCATTTACTGGAACCGAAGAATAATTAAGGGAAATACTACTTATAATTCTTTCTCACAAATAAGCCGAATAATTTCATCCTTTAAAGAGCAAATCATGATTTTTAGTTCATCAGGGCTTGGTATATTGGATTCACTGCACATTTTTGCGTAGGGGAGCCACCATACTGGGCCCTTTTCGGGAGTATCTCCGTCCACCCTCGGAAACAGATGCCAATGAACATGAGAATCCCCATTACCGAGTATTTCGTAATTTAATTTCTCGGGCTTAAAAACACGATAGACTGCTTCTGCAACTAAGGACATTTCCTCCAAATACTTAAGGCGAAACTGTGATGGAAGAAAATGCAGTTCACTCACATGTTCCTTGCATAAAAACAAAGTGTATCCTTTAAAATGCTGATGATCTCCAAGTACCACGTACCCGGTCTCTAATTCAATGACAAAATATGGATTCGTTCCATCTTTAATCATTTCAATTCTTTCACAAACAAGACAGCTCACACTAATCACCATACCTCTCGCTCTGCCTGCAGACTTTGGACCGCAGGCACAAATTTGCGTGTGAAGATGCTTATTCTTCACACTAATTCCTTATTCCTAAATAAATAGTGCACAAAGATACCCCTAAAGATATTCAATCCTAAATAATTTTATTATCTTTAGAATCTGATTTGCTATGTTACTCATGTACTGATACAATAAAATAGACTAATTTGATAATATATTTATGTTGATATTATTGAACTGAGAGTCGTAAGAATATACCCTCAAATCATTATTCTTATTATAACACTAGAAGCACTAAATTGAAAAGTTACAAATGGAGATGGAGAAGATATGAGTACAAAGAAAAAACAGCTATTGATGGGAATCTGTGTAGTAATTATCATTACCGTATTCTCTGTAAATGGCTTGCATAAAATAAATATAGAAAAGCAATCAATAACGGGTAACGATAATTCTGTGGAAAGAAAAGTAACCGTTGCAGAAGCATACCGAATGTTCAGTTATTTTGATTATAACCAGTCGGAAAGGGAAGCCTTACCGATGGAGATTTCCTACTCATCAGTGACGATGTCAGATTGGTATGACACTTATGTTAATGCAGTTTATCATATGGGCCTTATTAATAAGAAGGTAGAAGTATCTCCGAAAGAGGTTTTAACCTACACAGTAGGTAAAACGTTGATCGATAAGATGATTCTGTTACACCCAAAATTAAAAGGAGTCTATAATAAATTATCTTTTCAATTGAAACCATCAGAAGCTGATCTGCCGGAAAATGAATTTTTAGAACTGTATGATGAAATAGTTACAGTTTTGTCACAAGAGGACGGAAGAGTCAGGGAAGACAAATTGTTTATCTTAGGCAGTCAAGATTCCTCTAAGGGGAATTTAGACTTAATTACTGATCAGGGAGAGTATACCTGTGAATATACGATAAACTATGCCAAAAGTAATACCGTTACCACGACGGAACAACCATATAGAGTAAAAGGGCAGGAAATCGCAACAAAATATCTCGATAAAGCTTTGAAAACTTATCTATGTGACCAAGAGATTATCTGTATTCTCGGAGAAGATTCCCGAAAGACGATCTTGACGAATGTATGGATTATCCAGGAAGATGATAATCAGGTCAGTACGTTTATATGTGGCATTTACCGAGAATTTGAAGCTGATAACCTTTCCCTTAAGGATAATAAAAAAATAGTTGCAGATATCATGATCGAGAACAAGAAAGTAATTGAGGTAGTTGAAAAATCAGAGATGATACAAGGAAAGGTGCTGCAATCAGGAGAGGATTATATTGAGATTGAAGGTTATGGAAAGGTATCGCTGCAGAAAAATTACAAAATATATAAAACATATGGCGAATTATCAGAAGAACCAATCGAAAGTGTACTGGTCGGCTATGATAATACAAGTTTTGTTCTATCTGACGGAGAGATATGTGCAGCGCTGATTATAGAAAGTATACATGCGGACAATATTCGGGTTCTGATTAAGACAACAGATTTTGCCGATCGATATCATGAGACCGTAACATTAACAGCTACCAGTGATTTTGTTATTAGCAGTAAGCGAAAGAAAACGTCCTATGACAAAGGCGAAATTGTAACTATTCAGCCGAATGATCAAGTACTATCTGATGGGAGAATAACAGTAAAGGCGAAGTCAGAAACAGGCAGGATTGAGATACAGTCAATTGCTAGATCCACTGGTAATCCTAAGTACCACGGAAGCATTGAAATAGCAGAAGGTGAGGAAGGATTACTTCTAATTAATGAGCTCCCGATGGAAGAATATCTATATTCGGTCATTCCAAGTGAAATGCCGACTTATTATGGACTGGAATCATTAAAAGTACAGGCTGTCTGTGCTAGGAGCTATGCCTATCAGCAGCTTCTTAACAATTCTTTGAACAGATACGGCGCGCATGTCGATGATAGTGTAACTTATCAGGTATATAATAATATTGCGGAGGAGGAGAATTCAGTAAAAGCTGTACAGGAGACTTACGGAGAAGTACTAGAATATAAAGGGGAAGTAATTACTGCATACTATTTTTCAACTTCCTGCGGACATACAGCAGGTGTCAAGGGCGTGTGGGCGACAGAAGAAGATTGTCCTTATTTAGAAGGTAAATTACTATCCATAGAACATAATAAAGTAAGTACGAATAATCAGGAGGAAGAAGAGAAAAAGATCCAGGTTTATGAGGAAAACATGAATATTTATCAGAATCTATCTTCAGAAAAGGTTTTTCGAAGATTTCTCAGTGATGAAAATGTAATAACCTATGACAATAAATCAAATTGGTATCGGTGGAACGTAACGATTGACCTGTTGGATCTTGAAAAAATAATCAATCAGAATTTGAAAAGCAGGTACGAAGCGAACCCGCAATTTATTCAGATGATGACGAACGAGAAAAATGAGGCAGGAGAAGCAGTATTTGAGAGTATTCCGGTGGATACCGTAGGTAGTATTGTGGATATTTCTGTCCTGAAAAGAGAACAGAGTGGAGTAATATCGGAACTCTTGATTGCAGGAAGCGAACATACAATTAAAGTAATTACAGAATATAATATACGAACTCTGTTATCGCCGGCTTACGACGATGTAGTCCGCCAGGATGACAGTAAAGTGAGTGGATTGAATTTATTGCCAAGTGCATATTGCGTGATTAATAAAATCACGGAGGATGACAGCTCAAGCATCATCATAAGCGGCGGTGGGTTTGGTCATGGGGTTGGAATGAGCCAGAATGGTGTAAAAGAAATGGCAGACCTAGGTATGGAATATGAGGAAATCGCAACCTATTTCTATGAAGGAAGCAGGATGGGATTTATCTATGAGTAATATAGATACGAGAAAGACAGTGTTATATTGATTAAGTTCGGATTTTGAATTAGATTGTATCTATAAATAACATAAATACAATCAAGACAATATTTTATTGATTGAGCTCAGATTTTGAATAGGATATATCTATGAATTGAGAAATTGTTGTCATTCTTTTATTTGTTTGGAAGGCTTTTATGCCTAGGTGTCTGTAGAAACATATTGATTTCGGCCCCGATAAAAAGGATATACATACAAAAGTATAACCATAACAAAAAGAATACAATGGCAGTCAAACTTCCATACATAGAAGCAAATTTGGAATAATGATCAATGTAATAAGAAAATGCATACGAAAATCCCATCCAGCCAAATGCGGTTAACAGAGCGCCAGGAAGTTCCTTCATCAGAGAGGACTTGCGATTCGGGATAATAATGTAGATTAAGAGGAAGAAAATTAATAAGGTAATGAAACCAAGAATCGTCCTTAAACTGATTACGACAAGAGCAGTATCCATAAGCTTTGGAATTTTAAGCTCAATCCAGTCATATAATCTATTGCCAAATACAAATAATATCATGGTTATAATAATCATCATAGCAAAGATAAAAGTGTAGAGTGCAGAAACAGCGCGAACAAATAAACCGTTCCTGGTTTCTTTGATTTCGTAGATTGAATTTAATCCTTTTTGGATTGCTAAGAATCCTTTAGCAGCTGACCACAAGGTGGTAATAGCAGTAATGGAAACGATAGTACCGGTAGCTTTATCATAAACTTCTGTAATAACTGAAAAAATTAAAGAATTCACAGTGGATGGAAGTATATTCGATAAGAACTGCTGCAGGGTATCTTCTTCAACTGGAAAAAATTGAACGATACTTAAGAGCATCATAATAAATGGAAAAAAAGAAATGATGATAAAAAGTGTGGCCTGTGCTGAGAAGGCTTCAACATGATCATCTCTTAGTTTCTTTATTAATCGATCAAGAAATCGAAAAATTATATGAAACATAGTATTCTCCAATCTGCTATAAAAGCGGGTAATTCATGGCCATAGAAATTAGAAAAGAACTATTTTATCTTACGGATAACTACATTATTCCACGAATTGATAGGTTTGTCAATTTATAGCAGTTTAAAACAAGGGTAGAACCAAACCGGTCAGATATACTGTAATAATTGCACCGATTGCAACTACTACAAGGCTTTTTTCACGGTAGGCAAGGAATAAAGCAACAATAGTTCCGCATAAAGCAGTTGCAAACGTTCCGGTGGAATAGAAGATGTCGGGGAAAGTCAGAGCACCTAAAACAGCATAAGGAACATATTTCAAAAAAGACCTGATATATTTTGATTTAATTTCTCTTCGGAATAGAGCAAGGGGAAGAACTCTTGGAAGATAAGTTACAACTGCCATGAAAAGAACAGCAAGAAAAGCAGATTTTAAATTCATTACAATACCCATACCTTTCTGTCAGCATGCAAATTTTGGGCTGCAGGCACAAATTTCAGCATGAAGATGTACTTCCTTCACACTGTATTCTTTCGCTATTCCTTCTTAAGGGGCTCTTCAATAGGAAATAGGAAAGCTCCAAGACCGGCACCAATTATAGTAGCGATAATGATTCTGAAGCCAGAAGAAATTCCTTGGAAAAAAGGAACATAACGTAAAAAGCATACAATGGCTATCGTAATCACTATAATACTGACAATTGGCTTTGATTTCTTAGAGGGTGGGACAATGATGGCGATAAACATACCATAAAGGGCAATTCCCATTGCATTGCTTAATGAACTTGGCAGAGAGGAACAAATCAAGGCACCTAATGCAGTTCCAATGGACCAGCCGAGGAAGGGTCCGAGCATTAAACCGAGGAGATAGGAGAAGGATAACTGGCCATCTTCCATTGAAGCAACGGAAAAGGTCTCATCAGTAACTCCAAAACCTATTAAAAACCTCTTCGACAAGGTCATGTCACTACCCAGGCGCTGCGTTAAGGAAAGAGACATTAGCATATAACGTATATTGATTACAAAAGTGGTTAATGTTATTTCTAGAAGACCAGCACCACAAATAATTAAGTTCGTTCCTGCAAATTGTCCTGCGGAAGTTAAATTCGACATAGAAATAAAGACCGCCATCCAGACAGGTAATCCACCGGAGACCGCCATTAATCCAAAAGTAAAAGAAACCGGAAGGTACCCAAGGGCGATAGGATATCCTCTTTTTAATCCATATTTGAAATCATTATTCATAATTTGTTTCTCCAAATCATAATCAGTTTGCGATATAAGATCACTCTTTAGTTGTTTGATGTAGTTATAGATCCAATCATAAGTGAGTCCCAGTAATCGAAATCAATCGTGATGGGATAGGTTTTTTTTATTGCATCATAAACAAGAGAAAACTGTGCAGCTTCTTCTGTGGCTATGGCATCTTTTACAGCTTTTTCATATGCGGTAGAAGAGCTGTTGTCAAGCATATGAATAATATAATAGCCGTAATCTCCGGAGACAACTCCGCTATATTCGTTACTAGCTAGCTGAACTGCAACTTCCTGATATTCTTTTTCATATCGGCTGCTATTATAAACGAAATCACGTGAATAATAGGCAAAGGAGCTGTTTTCGTTTAAAATAGTATCAAATTCAATGCCATCTTTTATTCTGAGCAGAGCATCTGAAATCGTCTGAAGCGCTTTCGCAGCTTCTTCTTCACTCAAGGCAGTGACGGTCTGAGGATCAGAGGTCACTGTAGGAATAAAAATGCATTCCGTATCATACTCACGGTAATCTTCTTTGTTTATGCTTTTTCGAATTGCATCTTCATTTATATTAAAATCTTTAGACAATTCCAGATAGTAGTTATGACTTAAAGAAATCGTTCGATAATAGGACTCTAATACTTTACGGGTTAATCCAATAGCATCAAGATCTTCCTTGGAAGTTCCTCTGTATAAGGATTCAATCGACTGTTTGATATCTGAAGCTTCGTTTTGGGTAATGGAAATACCGGAAAGAGTTGCCTGATCCGCTAATATCTGATTCATGATAACACGAGTCAAAATGGAACTTTTAGCTGTCTTGCGGATGGAATTTCCTTCATATTCAAAGTCCCAATAACTGTATCCGAGTTTCGACTGATACTGGGCTTCCATTATATTACCTTCTTTTTCAATTATATAAATATCATATAAAAAGTCGTCAATATATAATTCCTTACCGTTAATCGTAACGATAGGTGACTTATCTTTAGTGCTGCAGCCAATGAAAATTACTGGGATGACTGTCAGAATGATAATTAAAACTGTTGTTATGAACTTTCCTGGTTTCACTATGAATCCTCCGATATAGATACCAATCCTCGATGAGATAAGGGGTTGTGTCCTTGCACGCAATTAATATTATACCTCAAAAGTCGATAAAAGCAAGTACCGTATTGCACAGCCATTGTTCCTGATAAGATTAATATAGGGAATCTGCTGTTTGATTAAGCAGTATTATAAGTAGGAACCCCTTTAACTTTGGAGTACGGAACAGTTACAAATCTCTTTAATAATGATTGAGAAATAGTGAAAATGTGTTATCATGTAATAAGCGGATTTAAATCCGGATTACAATTTGGCGGAGGAAATATATGAGCATATTATATCATCAAAATGAAAAAAGTTTTATTCTACAATCGAAAAACAGTACTTATATAATTAAAATTACAAAAGATAAATATTTGGAGCATGTATATTATGGTGGAAAAATAGAGAAACCGTTGGTAGCAGCACTTCATAAGAGCGCGGTCAGAGCATCTTTTTCTGCGAATCCAGATGAAGATGTAGATTTTTCCTTAGACAATATGCCGGCAGAATATCCGTCTTATGGTAATACTGACCTTCGTATGCCCGCATACCAGATTCAATTAGATAATGGAACACGAATCACTGATTTGTCCTATGAGTCCTATGAGATTGTGAAAGGAAAGTCAAGATTACAGGAATTACCCAGTATATCAGCTGACAGTGAAGAAGCAGAGACCTTGTATATTACGTTAACAGATAGCCTGATCAACTTAAAAGTGGTTATGGCATATACAGTATTTGACAAAGAGAATGTAATCGTTAGATCGACCAGATTCATTAACGAAGGAAATACGTCTCTTCGAATTTTACGTGCGCTCAGCATGAGTGTGGATTTTGATCATTTTGATTATGACTTACTCAGCCTTTCAGGAAGTTGGGCAAGAGAACGTCATATTATAAGAAGAGAATTAGTACATGGAACACAGTCGATAGAAAGCCGCAGGGGCGCTAGCGGGCATTGTGAAAATCCATTTATTGCATTAATGGACAAGAAAGCAACTGAAAAAAGTGGAGAAGTATTTGGCTTTAACTTGGTTTATAGTGGTAATTTCTTAGCATCTGCTGAGGTCGATCAGTTTAGCACAACAAGAGTTGCAATTGGAATTAATCCCTTTGATTTTTCGTGGATACTGAAACCAGCAGATGAGTTTGTGACACCGGAAGTAGTTATGGTATATTCAAACCAAGGACTCGGTGAAATGTCCAGAACTTATCACCGATTATATCGCAATAATCTAATGAAGAGTAAGTTTAAGAACAGTGAACGACCTATTGTTATTAATAACTGGGAAGCAACTTATTTTGATTTTAATGAAGATAAAATTAAAGAAATCGCAAAGCAGGCATCCGAACTTGGAATAGAAATGATGGTTCTCGATGATGGATGGTTTGGAAAACGCGACAGTGATAACAGCAGTCTTGGAGACTGGTATGTCGACCATAAGAAAATACCGAGTGGCTTGAAGAATTTAACGGACTCGGTTAATTCTTACGGAATGCAATTTGGTTTATGGTTTGAACCGGAGATGGTATCTCCGGATAGTGACCTGTACCGTGAACATCCGGACTGGTGCCTTCATGTTCCGGGAAGACATCGCTCGGAAGCCCGCCATCAATTAGTTCTTGATTATTCCAGAGCTGACGTCAGGGAAGCAGTAATTTCTATGTTGACGAAGGTATTAGAAAGTGCTTCGATTGCTTATGTGAAGTGGGATATGAAC
>JBASOB010000191.1:0-1746 GCA_049657865.1 Mobilitalea sp. | reverse complement strand
GTACTATTTCCACCGCTGCAAAATAACACATCATATCCATGTTTATCAATTTCTGATTCGATGCCTTTAATCAGATCGAAGAAATATGCATCGCAAAGAGTATCAATGACAACTCCGATCGTATTGGTTTTCTTCAGGACAAGAGATCTGGCATGACTATTCGGTGTATATCCCAACTCTTCAATCGCTGCCTTGATGATCTGGCGCGACTTATCACTAACTCCATATTGGTTGTTAATCACTCGCGAAACCAAAGTCGCCGAGCACCCGGCTTTCTTTGCAACATCCGTTATTGATACCATATTGTTATCCTCTTTTTTGTTTAACGCTAAACACATAGTACATCAAACATTCTCTAATGTCAATAAACATTTGACTATTTTTTTGCTTTTTGTATGTTATATATTATGATTACGTACAACAAATATACTTTTTTACTAAATTATTCTATGTAAAACGTTACATTTTTCTGCGTATGAACATTTCGCTTTTTTTGGTACAGTCGTACTCCAAAGTAGGCGATTCAATATTGACCGGAAGCTGATCCACACCTTCTGTATGGTGCAGAATTCCCTCCCCAGTAATCAGGATATCCTCATTCATCACCTTCAGCATGATATTCGCCAGTGTCACCCCAAGCTCATCCGGCTGAACATAACCAAGACTGGCTGTCAGACTTCCCTGCGGATCTACATCAATCAGAATAACCCTCTTTTCCTCTCTTGCCATTCCGATTCCCAAATTTACTGCGGTGGTGGTCTTACCCACCCTGCCTTTCTGATTTGCGATAGCAATTACCTTACACATAGTTATCCTCCTCCAAATTAGTATTCATCTCGAAATCTTTCAAGATATTCATCAATAAGCTGTGTATTTACAAGCACCATCCTCTTGATGCGATATACTGCACTGGCATCCTTTGCCAGCTCCTGAAAGCTGTGCAATCCCATAGAATACAGGGCTGCTCCCTCCTCGTAACAAACAAACTTCTTACGTCCGTCCTTTAAAAGCTTGTCAATGTTATCTGGTAGCTTACGCTCTTTCGCCATTTTTTTCATCTACTCCTTCTTATCTCTCTTTGCTTCCAGGTACGAATCAAACTTATCAAGGCCTACGATTACTGTCTTTCTGATCTTCCAACAGGCATTTGCCCCCTTTGGCATCTTTACAAAGGCATAATAGGGAACGGAATAGATGATTGATGCCTGCCTGTAAGTAACGTAGCGTTTCGCGTTGTCACCTAAATACCTGCTTAAATCCGGTCCCTCTTTTTTCTTTTTTGCTCTTCAATTTCTCACCTCATTCCATAGAGCACCCTTTTAATTGTCTTAAATACCTTTTTGACACATTTTTTTCTACATGAAATAACGATCTGACTACAAATTGACACACATTTTTGAAACAAAAAAAGACACTTCGCTCCGGTATTTCTACCAGTAACGAAGTGTCTATCACTTCAAATCTTAAGCTATTCCTCAAGATTTTCTTTATTTTTTTAGGTTCTTCTACCTCTCCAACACGCTCCGGGAGCTTTTTTTGACCTTTACATCTTGACCCGACACATTCCATCCTGATTTTCAGGAAAAGAGGTCAATCCGTATAAGTCCACCGAAGTCCACTGAGTGTCGTAGAGTGTCGTAGATATCCATCTAGGATAGGGACTTCATCGTTGGGAAATCATACTTGATACTGTAAATCCTTTTATATGTCTTCATTTCCTTATTTCTTGCATGTTCTGTTTTTCTT
>JBASOB010000190.1:0-4181 GCA_049657865.1 Mobilitalea sp. | reverse complement strand
AAATATAGAAGATAGGTTCAATACAAAATGGCAGATAAATCATATAGATATCTTTCACCTGCTGTGGATCGGAGTTGGAAATGGTAAGAAGCTCCCCTGAAGTATATTGATTGACAATCGTACTGCTGGCATTATTAATTTTGTTCACAGCATCTCTACGCATGGCATTTTCACATATTGTCCCAAAATAATGTGAGGTATTCCACCTGATATAGAAGGTGATAAAATAAATTACGATCAGCACTAGAAAAGCTATAATCAGAACGCCTAAAGTTTTCCAATAATAATTTGTCGGTATGTCCTTAACTAAAAACAGAAAAAAGCTTGAATTATTTGTCGATTCTCCTCCTAACGCAGGTGTAATCACTCGATCTACAATTAAAGAGATAACCTGCGGTTCCAGTATCATCGTGATTGTCATTCCCAGACCTAGTAATACGCATAGGAAAAACATCGGCAGATACTTTTTGAAATAGCGAAGAGAATTTTTTAGCACGTCCATCATGATTTTTGTCCCCCTGTTGTTTTGCAACCGGTTTCATTTTAACATAATTGCTTTTGCTTTTCAATATATAATAAGGATTATTTTCCATATATAGGTTTTATAATAATAGTTAATAAGATACGCTTAAGGATATCTTCTTACTGATTCTAATTACGGTTCACAATAATTTAATGTTATCTATGTGCTTATTCGAAGAGAAGTTCTTATTATAAATCAATGAATTCCAATGTAATTACTATCATCTAATAATTCAATGGATGTTTAACCTGCGATTAAATACACATAAAAAATCAGGGATGAATTCCAAATGACGCTTAAAATGTCAGCTGAATATCAGCTGACATTTTAAAGTATCTTTCTGAATCGATCTACGATTTCGTATTATATTTATTCTACGCTCTTTAATGCTTCTACCATGTTTATTTTTTTAAGGGATCTGTCTGTAATTTTATTTACGATTACTCCAAAAGCAAGCGTAAGTATCGCGGAAATCAGATAGGCTCCAGCAGAAACACGTACATTGAAGGCTGTGTCTGCAATACTTACATTTGACAGTATTGCATAAGTAATTCCATAACCAGCAGGCATTCCGAGCAGAATTCCGATGAGCGTAAGGATAAAAGTCTCCTTATTGACATAGGAAGAGACCTCTTTCTGCTTGAATCCCAGTACCTTCATGGTGGCAAGTTCTCTCTCACGTTCGCTGATATTGATATTCGAAAGTGTAAATAGCACTGTCAGCGCGAGTACAGCGGCCATACTAATCAGAAGATATACTACCATGTTAACAATTTTTTTAACATCGGCAAACGTATCTCTGTTACTCTGGCTGCTGCTGAGGTTTAGAATCCGATCATCTTGGCTGAGAAGATCAAGCCATGCCTGTCCTTTTACCTCATCCGTCAGATTCAGAAGAAAAGAGGTTTCGCTATAGTCTCCAAAAGCTGCCTGATAAGCACTTTCACTGATATATACGTAATTGCCTGCATTATTTGTTGTAACAAAATCCACAGGGAAATCATACTCCTTATTCTCCTCATTGTGCAGAGAGGCGGTATCTCCGCTTTCGAGTTCCAGCTGTTTTGCTGCATTTTTAGTAACAACAATCCCTTTTATCGTAAGAGACTTCTTCTTATTCGAAGCAGTATCCCTCAGATGAATATATGGTTCTAAATCCGTTCCGTCCGGAATTACCATCACAGTGATATCTACATTATCCTTATCACTCCATAGAGTTAAGGTTGTAATCTTAAGTGGTAATTGTTCTTTTACCATTCCGGAATCCATGAATTCATTGGCAAGAACCTTCATTTTCGCTGTATCCAGATTGTCGGTCACTACGATGGCATCATATACGGTTACCTGGTCATACTGATCAGACATCAGTCCGCCTACGGTATCTCTTACTCCGAATCCAAGTACGATAAGCATCATGCAGCCTAAAATTCCTATGATTGTCATGAGTGCTCGCTTTTTATACCGGAATAAGTTACGGCATGTAACTTTATTCAGAAAATTCAAGCGTTTCCAAAGGAAGGGAATGCGTTCTAAGATGACCCGGCTTCCTTCCTTCGGTGCTTTCGGCCGCATCAGTTCGGCAGGTCGTTTGTGGAGCATCTCAACACAGGAAAAGACTGTCGCTCCCACAATACCAAACAGGAATACGGCAAATCCACCAAGACCGTAGACCGGATAGAACGACAATTGAAACGTAGGAATTACATACATTGTACTCACGATAATTTTAATTACTATGGGTAGTACATAAAATCCAATGACATTTCCAAGGATACCTCCTACCACGCAGGCCAAGGCTGCGTAGAAAATATACTTCAGACTGATCTGAAATTTGGAGTAACCAAGTGATTTATAAGTTCCGATTAAGGAACGGTCCTCTTCTACCATTCGTGTCATCGTTGTCAGGCAAACCATAATCGCAACCAGGAAGAAAATAATCGGGAAGGCCTTCGTAACTGCTTCAATGAAACTGACATCATTGTCAAGGCCTGTAAAACTGTCATTCTCACTGCGATCCCAGACATACCATTTTGTCATATCGATACTCGCGACATCTTCCTTCGCCTCTGTAATTTTCTGCTTTGCGTCCGCAATTTTAGCTTGATAATCAGCCTTATTTGTATCCAGTTCAGCCTGTCCTGTAACTAGGTCAGCTTCTGAAGTCTCTAGTTTGCTTTTCGCTTTCTCCAGCTTTTTGAGGCCGTCGTTAATCTCTGCCTTTTTCGATGAAAACTGTAGCTCAGCTTTGGTAATGTTATCATTTAAGGTATTCTGTCCGCTAGTAAGCTGATCTTTTCCCTCTTTTATTTTCTGACGGGAATCAGCAATCTGCTTGTTTGCTTCAGATTTTTTCGTTATCAGTGCTGCAGAACTTTCTTCAAGCTGTGTCTGGCTATAATTCTGTGTACCTATGGCAACTGCAAGATTTGAGAAAGTATTAATCTGCTCCTCTGAGATAGTATAACCTGCGGCAGCAAAACTTCCGGCAAAGACTTTCGTATCCTCCTGCAATTGTGCAGTAGCCACTTGATAGGAATCCGTCTGATCCTTGGTAGGTGTTTCACCTTTCTGCGTGACCAGCAGATAAGGAGCTGAACTAGTGCCATCCATAATCATGTCCGTCCATATCTGTTGCACCGTATCGCTATGAAATAGTTGAGCTGAATCGTCTGATAACGTAGCAACGACATCTTCTAACTGTTTCTCTGTTTTAGCTTTTTGTAAATTCAACTTCTCCTGATTCGTGTTGATTTCTTTCTCATAGGTGGCAAACTTTTTTAATGAAGTCTCTTCCTGAATATTCAGTTCTTCTTCTCCACTATTTAGTTGCTTTAAGTTGTCATCTAGCTCTTTCTGGGCAGCTTGGAACTTGTCAGCAGCTGATTTCTGAGCATCGTTTAATGCCTTTAGGCCATCCGCTAGTTTGACTTTATTGGCCTCTACTTCTACCCAGCCCTCCGCTATACTGCTCCTGCCATCCTCAATTTTCTTCTGAGCATCGGAAAGTTTTTGATCTGTTTCTATGATTTTATCTGTAAGCTTTCCTTCTTCCACCGCAATTTCTGCATTTGCTTCACTGACTATTTCATCATATCTGGCTTGCTGACGTTCTTCTAATATCGTATCTTCTATTTTGGAAGTCATTTCGTCCATTCGGCTTTGATATTCTAAGGAATAACAATCCATTTCCGAAGTGCCTGCTACCTTAATATAAATAGCGGTATCAATGTTACTTTTAATGCACTCTTTAAGGGTATATAGCATATAGTCACTACTATTTGTAGAGAACGAAGCAGCTGCAAGGCCTCCATCAGAATTCGATATATTAAGAGGACTAAGAGTGATTCCTGTAATCTCATATTCTGATACTGCTAAAGCAGGTGCACTAGTATCTGTACTCCCTTCTTCTGAGGTATCCTCCTCTGATAGTGTTATGAAATCCCCTATCTTTAATCCGGTATCCTCTATAAATTTGGTATTTACTGCTATTTGTCCTACCTTTGTCGGTAACGTGCCTTCCTGTAAATAAGGATGATTCATTCCTTTCGTATCTAACGTTGTCAAATTGGCCAGAAGTAAATTTCCATCTTTTTGTTTGAGCTGAACATTAAGGCTGCAATTACCAAAAACAGAGCTCACTCCTTCTACATCAGAGATC
>JBASOB010000189.1:0-46083 GCA_049657865.1 Mobilitalea sp. | reverse complement strand
CTGTTGTTTCGATATTCATAATAATTTTACCGCCTTTTGCTGTATGCGAAATTGCATTAGAGAGATAATTACTGATGGCTTCTTCCAAATAAAGTGGATCTCCCATAACTTTTACATTGGGTTTTGCATAAAATTCACTGCTAATATTACTCTTTTCAAACAATACGGTATTCTTACGATAGATATGTTCTGCAAGCTTGGTAAGATCTATCTCCTGCAGTGAAACCCGCGAAAGCGAATTTTCCATATGTGATAAATCAAGAAGATTTTTGATTAACCGGTCCATCTTATGTGTTTCATCTAGTATTGTCTCATAATAAAAGGTCTTGTCGATTCCCGGAACATCGTTGTTTAGCATCTCTGCATATCCTGATAAAATTGCAAGTGGCGTTTTTAATTCATGAGAAATGTTTGCAATAAATTCCTTCCGCAGTTCATCTACTTTGTTCATATATTCATTATCAAATTCCAGCTTTTTATTTGCCTCCTGCAGGCTTAAAATATTACTTTCCAACCGGTCCGCCATTAGGTTGATATTATTTGACAGACTGCCAATTTCATCCTTTAATTTGGTTTTTGGCATGCGTTTCGTAAAGTCCAACTCAGAGACCTTAATTGCGACCTGGTTGATATCTTCAATCGGTCTGGCAATCTGCTTTGCCAAAATGTATACCAGGATTCCCCCCGCAATCATCGCAAAGAAAGAGATATACAGCATAAACAGATTCGTACTCTTCATCTCACTGCTGATGGATTTTACAGAGATGCGAATTACCAGATAATACTTAGCATCTTGATCTTCAATAATACCTAAGAGACGTATCTTATCCGATTCGAAAGTACTTGCTTTCACGAAGGCTGGTTTTGCATCTATCGCAAAATCCTTGCTATGTAACGAAAAATCAAAATCCGTGTTTTTCTTATGAGGATCTACAATGTCTTCTTTCATCGGCATATTTCGATTAGTATAAAGAAAGTTCAGCTCTTCATCGGCTACTATAAATTCTAAATTATTATCTACATCTAAGTTTTGAATAATTTCAACAAGACTGTCCTCCGAAGAAGCAATTTCACGTGTAATTTCATCGTATACCGTCTGTACAATTTTCGATTTCTGATAAGTGTAGTATTTGTCTACGAGCAGAAAATTTGCTGCCAGTTGAATCGCGAATACCAATAGGAGAATTCCACATATGACGACAGTTAGCCTTGTTTTTATTGATTTGAACATACATTCACCCCGAATCGGTAACCTCTTCCGTGAACTGTCTGGATATATTCAATTCCAAGCTTTGCTCTAAGCTGTTTGATATGCGTATCCACAGTTCTGACGCCTCCAATATAATCATAATTCCAGACTTCATTCAGTATCTGTTCTCTCGATAGTACTGCATCCATATGCTCGGTTAAAAAAACTAATAAGTCGTATTCCTTTGGTGCTAGATTCACTACTTCCTTGCCCACGGTTACAACCATACTTAGTGGGTCAATTTTAATTTCTCCGATATTTCTAATTTCGTTGGCACTACATTTGCAGCGCCTTAATACAGCTTCTATATGTGCCAATAACACCACCGGTGAAAATGGCTTTGTAACATAATCGTCAGCTCCATGCTTAAATCCAGACAGTTGATCATATTCTTCACTTTTCGCGGTTAACATAATAACCGGAACAAGAGATATATCTCGAATTTCTGCTAATACTTCAAATCCATCCTTCTTCGGCATCATAACATCCATCAGGATTAGATCGATTTTGCTGTTACTTGCATAAAACATAGCAAGCGCTTTCTCGCCATCTTCGGCCTCGATAATTTCATAATTGCAGCTAAGTAAAAAGTCTTTCAGCATTCTTCGAATTCTAAACTCGTCCTCTACCACTAATATAGTTCCGTTGCCCATGTAGATACTCTCTCTTTCTAATTATATGATATTTTATTTTTTCAAATTTTACAATGTATTCTACTCTGATTCTGTTCTGAATTTTACTGATTATTTCGTAGGGTCCTTTTTTATTAATACTATCTTACTTTATTTTAACCCTAATTGTGTGTTGGAAATGTGAGGAATCGACAATATAAATTATTGTATTTCCCTCATATCGATAGAGCATCAAAAAGGACGTACCTCAGATATTGTAATCCATGGGTCAGAAGAACTCCTTCTAACCTAATCAGATCTATTTTATCTGTGATACGCCCTATATCTTATACTATAGATTTGCCTTAATCTTCTCAATCATATTATGATACATATCGTCCGGAAGATATATTTCATCTGGATTCATTGCAAATACGCTTCCCCATTCTGCACCGTTTTCATATTTTGGAACCAAATGAAAATGCAAATGTTGACCGGTATCTCCATAAGCCCCATAGTTCAATTTATCAGGTTTAAATGCTATATGAATAGCTTTTGCTACTTGATTGATATCTGTGAAGAATGCATTTCTCTCTTCTTCTGTCAGTTCCGTGAGTTCACTCACGTGTTTTTTATGAGCTACAATTACTCTTCCTTCATGACTTTGCTCTTTAAACAAATATACTTTAGAGGTATTCAATTCGCAGATCTTAATTCCGAATTTGTCAACTAGCTCATCTTCCATGCAGTATGCACAATTTGTATCATTTTCCATATGATTCCTCCTCTTTCTTTTGACTATTTGTTCTGACAGTCCCAAATCAATCGTACCATAGATTTCTTCATTTGCAACTATGTTTTATAAATTTCCATCAAATTACTTTCAGTACAAAAAACAAGTCAATCTTTAGACTGCCTATTTAATGAATTTTACCTTTCCCATCCGAAACTCCTTACTGTTACTTGATATTTTTCTTTCCCTGAGGTAATATAGTCTCATTATGTTAACTTGGAGGTATATCATGAAACAAAAACAAATATCCAGTAGTTTCCTGCTGGCTTTCGCTGCTCTTATCTGGGGTACTGCTTTCGTCGCACAAAGCGTCGGAATGGAGTTTGTTGGTCCTTTTACTTTTAATTCTGTACGTTTTATTCTTGGGGGAATCATCTTAATTCCCGTTATCTATTTATTTCATCGAAATGATAAGATTAATATGGATAAAGAAAAAGCCACTCCAAAAGACAGGAAAATCCTGCTTATCGGTGGCATTTGCTGCGGGTGTGCGCTTGCAGTTGGAAGTTCACTTCAACAATTTGGTATTTTACATACTTCAGTTGGGAAAGCTGGATTTATTACAGCATTATATATTGTAATCGTTCCGATCTTCGGATTATTTTTAAAGAAAAAAGTCAGATTCATGGTGTGGATCAGTGTTATGATTGCCACCATTGGCATGTATCTTCTTTCAATTACAGAAGGTTTTCACATCGGAATCGGTGACTTATTTGTATTTTTATGTGCGATTGCCTTTTCTGTTCATATCCTGCTCATTGATTATTTTTCACCCCTGATTGACGGCATTAAATTATCCTGTATTCAATTCTTCGTAGCTGGAATTCTATGCGGTCTTCCTATGCTCTTATTTGAGAGCCCTCAGCTCTCTAGTATTGTAAATGCTGCAGTTCCAATTCTCTATACCGGTATAATGTCCAGTGGTGTTGCTTACACTTTACAGATTGTTGCTCAGAAAAATGTGAATCCTGTCGTTGCTTCTCTGATTATGAGTATGGAGTCTGTCTTTGCTGCCTTAAGCGGCTGGATCATTCTTGGTGAATCCTTATCGACCAGGGAATTAACAGGCTGCACCTTAGTATTTGTTGCAATCATACTTGCGCAGATTCCAGGTTTTCGAAAAGGTGCCGGCGGAGTATAAGATTGATATCTAATTTCGTCCAGAACTAATTATATAAAATATTATAATCTATTTTACTATGTATTTTTCACTTGCCGAATTAATGAAAGCCTTCTTAATCTTACATGAACCAGACATTCTGGTTCGTGGTAGAGATTGACACCGCTCCCGCAGATAATGCTGTCATGACATCTTCCTTGTCTAGAATCAACCCTCCAGCAATGACTGGAACTGAAGTCAATGTATGTATTTTCTTAATAATCTTTGGCATTACACCCGGTAATATCTCGATATAATCTGGTTTTGCTGCTTTGCTCTGTTTTGTAATATTTTCAAGCGCCAGCGAATCAATTACGAAAAACCGGAATACCGTAAATAATCCAAGTTCTTTCGCTCTCTTAATCAGCGCAGGTTTTGTAGATATGATACCGTCTGCTGCCGTGTTGTTCTTAATAAAGTCCACCGAAATTTCTTTCGTACTAAGTCCATTAATTAAATCCACATGAACAATTACGATTCGTCCACTTTCTTTTATGGTTTTTACAATGCTCGCGATATTGCAGATATCTCCGAATAGTACGAAGATAATTTTACTTTCTGATTCCAGACATCGATTTAAGCCATCCATATCTTTAATTGCTGCTATAATAGGACATTCTTCTATTGCTTCTGTGAATTCTCTACTCATATTGTCAACAATTCCTTTCCACTGAAGTTATCATATATGGTATTAACGTGTCCTCATTATAACCTAAGCCGTAAAACAATTCAATCAGTGCTAATATCTTTGTATCGCGTATTAGCAGGCAGTTTCTATCATATTACGTGATGCAATCACATCAACCCCGGTTCCAAGAATATCTTTCACGATGACATCGCCTGCCAGAACCGGCATATCCACTGCTACATTATTAAGCACTTTCATCGCTTCGAAAATCTTATCTTTCGGAATAGCCTCCTTTGTACGAACCGGCAACCGGCAGTAGGTATTGCTGTTCACGATCACTGTTGTGGTTAGTACACGTGTCGGTGCAGTTAATTCTTTGACTGCGTACTCTTTGCCTCGGCTGCAAGTATTCCCAGTTACGCTAAACTCACCTTTCTCATCTTTCGTTACTTCCATCCTACATCCCATCGGGCAGCTGATACAAATCAGTTTTTTTATCTCATCCATCGTTATGCCTCCTTATTATCTATATTTTTTCATTAGAATTCTTTACTTCAATTGTTAATTCATGAAATGTTTTCTCTCCTAGTATTTTCTTATCAATCAGCAAATGTTCCATTTCACCAGGTGCCAAATGTTTCTTCTTAATTTCTTTGATAATTTCGCCATCACCTTTGATAACCAGACTGGCATCTTTATATAGGTTTCTGACTCTAAGGAACAAATCCAGTTTATCCTCTACATTATCAATCCGAACTTTCTGAGGTACGATATAGGCTACTCCGTTCTCCGCTTTTGTAGTAAATGCATGGCCGTTCTCTGTTAGCAGTCCAGTTACATATTTTGCTGCGCTTCGTCCCGCTCTTTGACTTTCCTGCGTAACAAAATCCACCAGATCATGAACGTGCACGACATTACCGCAGGCAAATATTCCTGGGATACTGGTTTCCATCGCTTCATTAACTTTTGGTCCATTCGTTACAGGATCAATATCAGCCCCTGCCGAGTGTGTCAATTCATTTTCCGGAATGAGTCCTACGGAAAGGAGTACTGTATCGCAGTCATATACTATTTCTGTTCCAGGAACCGGTTTTCTCTGTTCGTCTACTTCTGCTATCGTAACACCTTCTACACGGTCTTTTCCTCTGATATCAATTATGGTATGACTTAAATAAAGCGGAATATTATAGTCCTGCAGACACTGTACGATATTACGGGTTAACCCACCGGAATATGGCATTACTTCGACAACTGCCAGTACGGTTGCTCCTTCTAAGGTCATCCTTCTTGCCATGATGAGTCCGATATCACCGGAACCCAAAATTACAACCCTCTTCCCAACCATATAACCTTCCATATTGATATAACGCTGCGCAGTTCCTGCGGTAAATATTCCGGCCGGTCTGGTACCAGTCAGTGCAATTGCGCCTGCAGCTCTTTCTCTGCATCCCATAGCTAAAATAATCGATTGTGCATTTATAATAATATATCCGTCCTTGGGATTTACGGCATGAATTACCTTATCCCTTGAGATTGACAGTACCATCGTATTCGTTTTGCATTCGATCTCCATAGATTTCAGTTCTTCTACAAAACGTCCTGCATATTCTGGCCCTGTCAGTTCCTCCTTGAAAATATGCAGTCCAAAACCATTATGAATGCACTGCTGCAGGATTCCACCCAATTCTTTATCACGTTCCAATATTAAAATACGTATTGCTCCGTTCTTCTTCGCTTCTATCGCTGCAGCAAGTCCTGCCGGACCACCGCCAATTACAACAACTTCATAGTTTTCCATCGCTCTCCCTGTGCCTTTCGTTTTAGTGTTTTGTCGGTCTGGACAAAATATAAGATTTTGTTCCGTCATAAGGTACTTCGAGATTATCAATATTTAACTCTCTTGCTAATATCTCTAGTACTCTAGGTCCACAGAATCCTCCTTGACAGCGTCCTGCTCCTGGTCTGCATCTCTTCTTGACTCCTTTTACTGATCTTGCTCCTGCACTTCGATGGATACAATCAATAATCTCTGCTTCTGTTACGATTTCACATCGGCAGATGATATTGCCATGGGCTGGATTTTCTTTAATCAATTTACTTTTTTCTTCGTCTGTCAGTTCATTGAAACGAATTACTTTTCTTCTATTTGGATGGAAGTCTTTCTTCTCTTTCAAATCTCCGTTCAACTCCTTCACAAGTCCTACGACAAAATCGGCGACTGCTGGAATTGAGGAAAGTCCGGGAGAGTCAAAGGCTGCAATATTAATAAATCCTTTGACTCCTTTTGCTTCTCCTACGATAAAATCATTCGTTGTACTGCTGCTAGCTCGAAGTCCGGCAAAAACTCGAATTATTTTATTAAAAGGAATTACCTTCGTGGTTAATTTACTTGCTTCTCTGACATATTCAAGTTCTTTGGCATCGGTTGCATTCCCTTCTTTATCTTCGATCTCCAAGGAATCCGGGCCGACCATAAAGTTACCGTAAACTGTCGGTGTTACAAGCACTCCTTTTCCCTCTTTTGTAGGGCACTGGAAGATGACATGGTTCACGACATCTTTAATCTCATTATCCATTACATAATAATTACCTCTTCTTGGATGAATTTCAAAAGTAGGTTCTGCTACCATATTGTTGATCCTATCCGCGTAGACACCGGCACAGTTTATAACATATCTTGTTTCAAATTCTCCTTTGTCCGTAATCACTACAAATCCAAAATCAACCTTTTTAATGTCTTCCACTTTGGTTTCGAGTTTTAATTCTACACCGTTATCTACTGCGTTTTCTGCTAATGCAATCGTCAGTTCCCACGGAGAAATAATTCCCGCACTCGGAGCTAAAAGAGCACATACCGCTTCTGTATTAATATTTGGCTCCATTTGAAGCAGTTCTTCCTTTTCGATAATCCGCATGCCAGGAACATTATTTTTTCTGCCATTTTCATAGAGCTCTGTAATCTTTATACGATCCGCGTCATTGAATCCGATTACCAGAGAACCACATCTTTTAAATGGAACATCCAGTTCTTCACAGATTTGATC
Organism: Mobilitalea sp.; assembly: GCA_049657865.1. Lineage (GTDB taxonomy): Bacteria > Bacillota > Clostridia > Lachnospirales > Lachnospiraceae > Mobilitalea. Next base: position 38,599 of record JBASOB010000189.1, on the reverse strand, counting down.
ATACATCAAATTGCCAAGTACATTGAATTTACCCTTAAGCATTCCGGGTTCTGGGTCATAACCTGCATGAATGATTGCACTATTAGCAGAGGTTGTCTCATTCCCTACGTCGTTATCCTTATCTACTATTAGAACTTTAAGCTCATATTTTGCTAACTCTCTTGCTACAAAGGAACCTGCTACCCCCGCGCCTATAATTACAATATCATACATAGCTTCCTCCATTCCGCCGTCTGTGACGACCTGCCTTACTCTAGTTAAGACCATATTATTTTAAGTAATTTTAGTATATTTTCCTTTTATCAACAATAAAAAAACCACATAAAGACATTGCTTTAAAAAGCAATATCTCTACGTGGCATCTCTTGGTCTCTAGCCATTAATATTCAATTTTATAACAATAAATCATTCGCAATCGAACTTTAATTGTCTTTACTTGTTATTATTATAGCACCGTTTATTTTAATTGTAAATGGATTCGCTTAAATCCTCTCCTATTTCTTTTAATGATGGGTAAATGAAATTAGGTTTTACTTCCGATTTTTCGACATCTGAAAGCTTTGTTTCACCGGACAAAACAAGTATTCCCATACTTCCATTATTAACTCCGGTTGCAACATCCGTATATAAACGGTCCCCAACAAAGGCAATTTCCTCTCGTTTATAATGAGTTCTCTGTTCAATCATGTCTACCGTCCGTCCAAACGGTTTTCCCATGAATTCCGGCTCTCCTCCGGTGGAAAGCTTAATTGCAGCACAAATTGCACCACAGTCCGGAATAAATCCTTCCTCTGTCGGACAATTAATATCCAGATGAGTTGCAATAAATTTTGCTCCATTACGGATATAGGTACAGGCTCTCTCCAGTTTTTCATAGGTTAAAGTCATATCAAATCCAACTACCACAATATCCGGCATTTCTTCTACTAGGTTGATTTTAGCTTCACGAAAACTCTTCTCAAGTTCTTTCGTCCCTAGGAGATATACGCTGCTGCCTAGGTAATGAGCCTTAAGATATTCAATCGTTACATCACCAGAAGTCATAATATCCTTGTGGGTTATGATACAATTCATTTTTTTAAGTTTTTCTATATAATCCTCCGGAGCTTTCGAAGAATTATTGGTAAAGAAGATATATTCTCTCCCAGTCTCTTTCACTTTTTCTAAGAACCCTAACGCTCCATCTAAAATCTTGTCCCCAAGATAAAATGTCCCATCCATATCAAGTACAAACAACTTAACTTCATTTAACTTTATATCCTCAGTGTCTATATCCTTCTTATTTATGTTCATCTGTGTTATATCCTTCTTCTTTATATTATTCTGTGTTACGTCCTTCTGGTTTACAATATTTTGTCTGCTTCAATCTAAGCTTGATGATTTTGTCTTATCAATACACATAAAGATAATTAATATAAATAAATTATCCTTGTACTCCATACTCATATTGCCATGGTAATGCTCAATGATACTTCGTACACTCTGTAATCCAACTCCACCAAGGGTTCCTTTTGAGGAAAGGACAAATCCTTTTTTCGTCATCGGCTCCTCTTTACAGGTATTTTCAATACGAATGATTAAGCGTTCATTTTTTATTGCTGATCGCAGGTGAATGCTTCGCTTCGTATAGAGCTCATCATTATCATTAATTCTCTGGCAAGCTTCAATCGCATTCTCCAGCCCATTACCAAGTACCGTGCATATGTCATAACGATTGATATACATCTCTTCTGGAAAATCGATATCCATTGTTACTGCAATTCCTTTTTGCTCCGCAATTGTAATGTATCCATTCAATATGGCATTGATTGCAACATTCTTGCAAAATCTTCTCGTATAGGTAGATCCATTCCGAATCAGTAAATCACTAACATAACTCTCGAGGGCATCATAATCCTGGTCTTTACACATCTCGTTCAATACCACAAGCTGATGGCGCATATCATGCATCATTTGGCGTTGCTGTATCATATTCTCCTCAACCTGTTCATAATATTTTTTTTGAACAAGCAACATCTTCTCTGAAGCTAGTAACTGTTCCTCCGTCTGTGTTTGATTCTGTATCGCAGCATACTGAGAAAGCGATAAATAATAGGCAAAGAAAACGATACTTTCAAATAAAAGCATATTAATAAAATTCTTACTCGAAAGCATCATGGATCCTGGTCCGAATAATGCTGTAAACAGTAGGAAAATCAGCACCGGATAAAAGGTAAATCCCCGATTACCATTTTTCAATATCATCATATAACTTATCAGGAACTTTCTGAATTTAAGCAGATAAATCGGCAATAGAATCAGATAACATAGCAGATACAAAAAATTACTCAGCACAATTTGATCTGTTTTTCCGTTTACTGTACAGCCTGCAAAGCTGAAACATAAAGTCGACAAGAAGGAGGCGAGCTGCCAGAACGCGCAATAAAGAGCAAGTTTTTTAGTTGTTGCTCCTTGGAATAAAATGATACACACCAACACATAGATTATCGATAATGTATAATAATAAAAATTATTTTGAACTCCGAAATACGCCATAAGCAGATAACCGCCATAGGTAACGAATATCGACAGTCCCCATAGGAGGATATGAATTTTTATACTATAACGGCGAACTAATATCGAGTAGGTAAAAATCATCTGTGCAATTAGCGTTATGGTAGGCATTATTGTGAATAACAATAAATTCATTGACTATTACCTCTTCTCTATCTTCTTAGCATCCATCCATTGTAAGCAAATTCTATATCTGCTCTCCAATATATTTCGTAAAGATATCTTTTATTTCTGATATTTTCTTACTAACCGGAATCTCGATTCCATTTTCAAGGACAATGTCATTGCCGGAAATATATCGGATATAATCCATGTTAACGATGTAGCTCTTATGACACCATATAAAGCAGGGATAATCCAAGTCCTCCAATATATCACTGAGCCTCAGGTAGAACGAATAGTCGACTCCCTTGACCGTATGAATCGTCGCAACCCTTGCTTTACTTTCTATATAAATGATATCCGTGATGCAGATACGATAACTCCCCTGTTTATTAGAGAGGCAGATATACTTCTTCTGTTTTGATTTCATAAAATTAATGGCTTGCGTAAGTGCCTGCGTAAGCTTGATTTTTTCCACCGGTTTTAACAGGTATTGCAAAGCATGCACGCCATATCCTTCAATCGCACGTTCTCTCGAGTTAGTTGCAAAAATAATCGGACAGTCACTGTCAAATGTTCTTATTTCCCTTGCAATTGCTATTCCATCCGAAATCCCCATATAAATATCCAGGATCAAGATATCATATACGTTTCCATGTTTCATCGAATCTAATAAATCCTCACCACAGGAAAACTGACTAACTCTGCAATTTATGTCTTCTTCTTCACTATACTGAAAAACCATGAACACAATCTGCTCTCTCTCTCGGACTTCATCATCGCATATACCGATATGTATCATCGTTGTTCTCCTTTGCAAGGGTTTAAGCCATCCATTTATTATATCATTAATAAATGGAATTTAAAAGGGGGTGGTTTTTACTCCTGATTATATACCATCTGAATATATTCATTCAATTGGTATCCTTTGCGTGCATATAATTCCATCACTGATCTATTCGCTTTGGTTACTTCAAGGCGAAATCTTTTCACCTTATGTTCATATTCCTTATGAATAAAATCGAGAGCTTTTGTTCCAAGGCCCTGACTGCGATATTCTTCCCGAATGAATAGTTCCTCAACAAATGCGACGATACCACCCACCTCATTGGAATATGTAAAACTCAACTGTACATATCCGGCAATTTCTTCTTTTTCCTCTATCACAAATGCTTTGATATACGGGGAACCCTCGATTGCAGTTTTAAAAGTCGTTTCTATATTCACCAGTGGTATTTCGCTAAGTGTTGCCTCTGATCGATATAATCCCTGTACCATTAAAACAAACATTTCCTTATCTTTTGCCTGTAATTCTCTTATCATATTAACAACCATACCTTTCTAAAATCAAAGCCCATAACTACCTCAGGGCATAAAAAAAGACCAAATCAATCGATCTGATATCCATTTAATATTACATCTATAAAATAGCGCAAAGCAAAGTCATCTCTAAGAGAATAGATTACTCTACTTTGAATAATTCCTTCTCTTGAGAGAATACAAGCTTCTTTATGAATTAATTAACTCTCAGCATTCCTGCAACTTTTTCTTTTATCAGAGCGGGTGTGATGTTTAATGCGACTGACATTTCCGAATATAATAGACGTTCAGCACGTTCTAAATATTTTCTGTCGGTAGCGGAGATCTTCTTACCATCGGCGACTCTTTCATTCTCTTCTAATATGATTGCTTTAATAATTTCTACTAATTCCTCGGGATTTCCTTCTTTTAGTATCCTGCTGTATACTTGTTCCCTCAGTTTCTTATTCGAAATACGAGTTACACCATCATGATATAATGCGGTATAGATATCCTCAGCTGCCTCTGACGACATAATACATCTGATTTTAACCCGGTCATTATCAGTTGGCGTCATTATCTTAGATCGTACATCACTGATTGGGTGCAAAATATAGAATGTTTGAATTTTGTTTTCTGCTTCTTTTTCTCTTATCTCGTCGACTAAACATGCCCCATAATTCGAGTACATGATATATTCTCCTTCTTTAAACATTTGATAACCTCCACATTGTCAACCTAGTTTACAATAACATTGTAACATTTCTCCTTCTTTTTGTCAACCTAGTTGACATTTTCATATGTTCACGTTATACTATTGCCGAGGTGGAAAATATATGGTAACCCAGTCAGAAGATATCGATTTATTAGCATTACTTAGCAACAAATATTTTAAATTGCGTAAAATAAATGAACAGATGTGGAGCTGCTCCTATAATCTTTCCATAACAAATTCGGAAATGTATATGATTTCACTTATTTATGGAAGGCATCCCAGTATTTCAGAAATCGCACAACAACTAAATATTAGCAGACAAGCCACACATAAGGGTATTAAATCTCTAAGTTCGAAGGGTCTTGTCTTAGTCGCTCCTGCCGAGAATAACAACCGGGATAAATGCTTGAAGTTGACCTCAACAGGTGAAAAATGCTTTTTAGAAAATAAGCGCATGAGAAAATCGATTGAACGGGATGTCGTTGAAAAAATTGGTTTTGAAAATGTAGAAGCATTAAAAGATATATTAAAAAGCGAATGGATTTAATGGATTTACGCAAATGAGGAGCAGTACCAGGCTATATAATCCGGTACTGCTCCTCATTTTTTTAAGATTTTAATCACACTGATAATCCCATAGATAAATTTAAATTATTTTATTTCACATAGCAGGTTACTTCTACCTTCTTATCCGTAATCATTGCTGGTGTAATCTCCACTTCCAATTCTGTTGTCTTAACCCCATTCACCATCCAATAATCAAGCTCTCTTCCTTCCGGAGCTACTGCGGATATCGAAGTATTGAAATCGGTATAGTAACTTCCTTCAAAGTAATCCTTCGTTGTATAGGAATTAACCTTAACCTCGCATCCATCTGCCGGTTGTACTGACAGATCATAGAGGTTCCCCAGGTTAAAGTATTCCTGATATTTTGTTAAAATATGAGAAGCACGTTGATCTCCATATGTTTTAATCTCTTGCAGTCTCCACTCAAGCTGACTATAATCCACCCAGTCTTCTAGCAGATTCTTATCATACATGTTTTTCTGCTCCTCTATTCTTGAGGCATTCATTTCGTCTAACACGCTGTTGATATTCTCCGGTGCAAAAGCTCCATTGATTAGGTCCAGCGTCTGTTCTATGAAGATTTCAAGACAGTCTTCGCGTCTTAGAAGTTGCCCGAACAGTGGACATTCCTCTTGAATTTCACCTGTTCTACCTACATATTTCCCAATATTATCTACTAGTGCAGTCGTACCGTAGATGCCAAAACTAAAATCGAGATCGTGCAACAGATAGCGCCATTTGCCATCAAATGGAGCTTGTCCGTACGTTTCATCACCCTCCGTATAATAACGATAGGTTTTATAATTGTTATGCGGCCAATCTTCATTCCCAATATAAATCTGCAGTGCGTAATAAGAGAGATAATTCCGAACGTCGACTTCTTCACTCAGTTTTTGGTAGACTGCGTCCTCCGTCAAATCAGCCGCTGCATATGTGGAATACATTTTATCATATTCTTCGATAACTTTCTCATTTTCTCCGTCTTCCTCAAGATTCTTGAATAGTTCCCCGCCCTCTAAAATCTCGAAATTACCGGTATATTTGCCGTAATTTTCTTCAAAATAATCATCACAATAATTCTCATGCAGCCAGTAGATTCCCTGATACGTTCCATTAATGAACAAGACAGCTGGTCGTACTGCTTCATAATCTTGATATCCTGCCTGCCCAGCTAAGGTCTGAAACAATTCATCACGGATAAATGCAAACCCGTTATCATTCCCGCTGTTACGAAGTACAAGACGTTTAAAGGAATCAATTACAGTCCCGTCTTTACAAGCTGCCGTTTTATTCGGGAATAATTGATAACGAAGCTTGTTATTTTTCTCGTCATACTCTTTCCTTGTAAATATCTTAATCGATTTTTGCAGATTTGCTCTGGACCATCCACCATAAGTTCGAATTCCTGCCATCTGACTAGCAATTGAAGTGCCATCCGCCTCCATAACCTCAAGATATACTTCCCGTTCACTCTCTTGTCCACGCATATTATAGTTTGCCGGATCATCAGGTTCAATCTTATCCTCTGGATTTGCCTCGATATAATCTCTGCGGAGCTTTCCTTCTATAAAGATTCCGTAAACATCATCGTATAAATTATAGGGATCTGTTGTTACAGAAAAAACTAAAGTAGTAAATCGGTTCTCTACCTCTTTGCCTACAAAAAAAGTATGTGTAATCACGTTTGACGTTGTATCATCCTTAAAAAATGCAACTGCTCTTATAGGGTATGCTTTCATTATATCCTGTACTTTCAGCTCAATGCCATTACTATATAAAAGCGACTCTTTTGTTGGGTTCGTGCCATCCATCGTATAATAGATTTCACATTCCTTTGCACATAAAATCCGGATCGCCACATCCTCCTTATATAAATATGCTGTCTGCGAAAATGTTATTTCCTCTGCTTTTAAAGATATTTCATTTGTAACAGTCAAGTCTTCCTCTGCTATCTCTTTGGCAACTTCTGCCTCCCCTACAATACTACCCTTATTCTCTGCTTTATTACATCCCGAAAAGCTAAGTATTACGATTAATAATAGCAAATACTGATATATCTTTCTCCTCATTACCCATAACCCCCTTAATAATTAGCAATTATCTTATCTTATCCCCATTGGCGTCTTACGTAAATCTTTGTAAAACATAAGATTTATCATAGCATGAAAGTAATAAAAAAGAAATGAAAATAAGTACAGCCATTTCACTATTTTTGTAGTGAATCAGCTGCACTTATTAAATACCTGGTACCGGCAATTACTTTTAATATCTTTTCTCAGCAATTTTGTTTTCTTACTACGGTGAACTTCTATTTATTGTGCATAATATATCGGCTCAGAATAAGTTTGTTGCGGGTTGTTCTTTCCTGATACTTCCTTGAAAAAAGCTGCATCCGCTGCACTGCAATATGGAGCCAGCCATAAATATCCAATACCTAAAGTAAAGAGGCAAAGGAAACTCCAACCGATAAAACTTATCTGCAGACAGAACAAGCGCCATTTGTTGCCTCTCATCATTTCTTTGGAAATGCCAATCGCCTCATTTATTCCCATATTCGGATTTTCTTCTAGTATATATGGCGTCATCGCATAGCTAAAACCGGCTATAATACCTGGAATAATGAACAGCAGACTCCAAAGCAACGTGTATAATCCGATCAGGAATTGCATTCCAAATGCTTTCCAGAAGATATCGAATTTTGAAAAGAGGTTATTAAATCTAGGTTCATTATGATCGATTAAATTCAGATTGAATCGGCAGTATCCAAGTGTAGCTGCTCCACCACAGAAGAAGGCTACAAGAAGAAACGCAAAGGCAATCGTGAACATTCCAATAAAGAATGGTAATAGAAAAATTCCAACCTCACTATGAAGTAAATTATTGTAATCTCCTCTATTATAATTATTATAGATATTGACACCCGATCCACCACTTGCACCTACCCCTAAAAGTGCTGCCACAAATCCAGTTCCCACTGCGACACTCCAGTTTCCATTCAGTCCTTCTCTTGCTGTACTACGAAAATCTGCTGCATATAACATTTTCTTTCCTCCTATTATAAATGATGCATTTAAACCATTCTTGATACGAAACAACATTAGTTTTATTTATTTTCCAACTATTAATCGAATTATAACATAGATAAAATATTTTTCCTTTATAACTGTTTATAGATAAATTAGAATTTCATTAAGAGTGCTTCGCGATCTTGCAAAAATATTTTATCGCTGAAGAAGGATTTAATAAATTCAAGCTATTGTTTCTTCTTTTTTATGTTATAATACTTTCATATTAATTGTCAATTTTTTTACATAATGATAGGAATATGATCTGTTTTTATTGTTGTACTGTGTTAAGTTTTAATATACATTCACATTTATTTGTGATAAACTGTAGGTATTATTTACTATTTTATGACAAGAGGACAAAACCAATGACTGGTACACAGATTGATGTTGAAAAAAATAATAAGGATTATAAGCTTTTAAGGGTACTATGTCTGATTGGTGCTGTTATGTCACCAGTTGCTAAACTCGCCTGGTTTCGTTCTATTTCCGATCCTACCAGAGTGTTTATGGATGCAAATCTGATTTTTTGTATTGCTATTTCTGTTATTTGTTTATTACTGTTTGCTTTTACTTATATCAGCTCCTTCATTAAGAAGAAAGCATATTATTTCACCTGTGCACTCTACTTTTTTGCAGGAGCTATTTCTATCTGGCAAGTGTCCTATAATAAATTTTCGATACAGTCTATCTTGATAATGCTTTTATTTACAACCAGCATTAACTTGGTCGTGAAAAGAAACTTTCATCTGGTGATTTACAATACCTGTATGTTCCTTTTCCTCCTGGTTGCTTTGTTAACTTTAAAGCAAAGAGATCCAGATCAAGTATTTATTATGTGCTTCTTCTTATTATATTACATTTTCAATTATGGATTTGTTCGACTTCGATTTAGATCAGAGGAGGAACTCAAGAAAAGCGAAGAAGATTACCACAATTTAGTTGAGATTTCACCTCAGGCAATTATTGTCAGTCAAAATGATAAAATTGTCTACTGCAACTCAGCCGCAATTAAACTAGCTGCTGCACATGAGCTGAAAGATCTAAAAGATCAGCCGATTCTCAATTTTCTTGATAATAATGAAGCCAAAATAGTATTCGCACCAAAGAACGAGACCACCTTCAGCCAATCCCCTGAATATTATGAGCAGATCTTCAATCGTATGGATGGTTCTCAAGTAGAGGTGGAGTCTTTTGTGATAGCAGTAAAACATCATGGCAAACCTGCCCTTATGAATATCATTAAGGATATCAGCGAACATAAGGCTGCACAGACTGAGATTAACAAAATTGCTTACCACGATACGCTTACCGGACTGCCCAATCGATATTTACTCAATATCAACCTTAAGAACATCATCTCTGCTTCCGAAAAATCCAGACAGTCACTTGCTGTTTTATTTATTGATTTGGACCGCTTTAAGCAAGTTAATGATACTTTGGGACATAACGAGGGAGATGCTCTCCTGCAACAAGTCTCCGAACGATTAGTTCGGTGCGTGCGTAAAGACGATATCGTTTCACGCTACGGGGGTGATGAGTTTGTAGTTATCCTAAACTTTTATAAAGGCTCCAACGATTCCATTATCACGCAGAGAATTATGGATGCCTTCCGAATACCTTTTAATGTCAGCAATCACGAAATTTATATATCTCCAAGTATCGGAATCAGCATGTATCCTGATGATGGAACAAATGTAAATACTTTAATTAAGAATGCAGATATCGCAATGTATCTGGCAAAAGAAAAAGGCAAAAATAATTTCCAATATTATTCTCCGGATTTAGATGATAAGGTAAGCAGAAAGATGGATTTAGAAAACGGGCTTCGCAAAGCTCTTCAAAATAACGAGTTGGAATTATATTATCAGCCTCAAATCGACTTACGATCTCATCAAATTATCGAGATTGAAGCTTTACTTCGTTGGAATAATCCCGATCTTGGTATGATTTCTCCCTCCGAATTTATTCCTCTTGCAGAAGAAACCGGACTTATTGTCAGCATTGGCGAATGGGTACTTAAAACTGCTTGTGCTCAGAACAAAGCATGGCAGGAAGCTGGTTTTGCTCCCATTCCTATTTCAATCAATGTATCCCGCTGTCAGCTTATGTATTCCGATTATAAAGAAACCATTCGTAATACCTTGCTTGTTTCAGGACTAGAGCCCAAATATCTTGACATTGAGATATCCGAACGAATTATGCAGGAAATCAACAATATGGCTATGTCCTTGAGTGAAATAAAGTCACTTGGCGTTAAAATTTCAATCGATGATTTTGGAACCGGTTGTTCTTCCCTTAATATATTGAGGAATTTGCATATTGATAATTTAAAGATTGATATGTCATTTATCAACGATATCACTACGAATAAAAAAACCATCGGAATTATAAAGTCCATAATCGATATGGGGCATGCACTAGATCTTAATGTTATTGCAGAAGGTGTTGAACAAGAACTACAATATACGATCTTAAAAGACAACCTCTGCGACTGTATTCAAGGTTACTATTTCAGCAGGCCATTACCTGCACATAACATGGAAACATTTTGGCATACCTTCTAAACAAAGGATCTCCTAAAGAAGAAAGCCTATCCTGTATCTAAGATATGAACCGATCCCTGCCAACTTTAGAGGGACCTATCAATATCTTACGAGCAGGATAGGCTTTCTTTCTTATAGTAATAACATTAAATATATTGCTGTTTTTTAGATTAATTCTATTAGTACATAACTGTCTTTTTAGATTTAATTCCATAAATATATTCCTATACTTTTAGATTTAATTCATTAAATAAATTCCTGTTCTTTGGGATTTACTTCATGTTTCAAAGCATCTTCTAGTCCAGTGACATTGATATTCTTTGTCGTTCTGGCATCCAGGCTATCTGCCATAATAATATTCTTCATATCGATTCCTACAGCACTCTGCACGGTTTCAAATACTTTAGCAAGTACAGTTGGAACATTATCTGCTACACTATCGATACCTCCACCGTAAATCTTAATATCTGAGATTTGGCTGAGTGGCTCTGAGATTGCTCTAGCAATTTCCGGTAATTTTTCAATTAATTTATCAGCCATAGCAGCGCTGGTATACTTCTTATATGCTTCTGCCTTTTTCTCCATTGCTTCTGCTTCTGCAAGTCCTTTTGCTCTGATTGCTTCTGCTTCTGCAAGTCCGATTGCGCTGATTGACTTTGCTCTCGCATCACCGCTTACGGATACTGCATTCGCTTCTGCTTCCGCTTTCAAATTAATAGCTTCTGCTTCCGCACTTGCTTCTGCTTTTCTTGACTGAGCTCTTGCTTCGGCTTCAGCAATTTTGGTGTATTTCTCAGCATCTGCTTCTGCCATTCTCTGTTCTCTTTCCGCATTGGCAGGTTCAATGATTTTAGTCCTTAATTCTTCACGTGTTTTTTCCGCACGGCGCTGTTCAAGTTCCGTTTGTTTCTGTTCTCTTGCAATCTCAACTTGTAACTCTGCTTCCTGTAATTCTTTTTGTTTCTGTTGTTTTAAGATGTCTGCTTCCATCTGTGCCGCAATTACATCTTTGTTAGTAATACTCTTTTGTATTTCATAAGCTGCATCCGCTTTTGCTTTTGCAGATTCCTGCTCGGATCTATACTGAGCTATTTGTACTTCTTTGGCTTTCATTGCTTCACTGACTTCGGTCTCTGCTTCTAAGCGGGCTTTTTCACCATCTCTTGTTGCTGCTGCTTTCTGAACAGATTCTTCTTTTTGTGCCATTGCCTGAGCAATCTCAGCATCTTTTTTCTTCTCTGCAATTTGTTTCGTACCAAGTGCTTTAATATATCCATTGGTATCATTAACATCTTTAATGGAGAAATCCTTAAGTTCAAGTCCCATCTCTCCGATTTTGGTTCCAACTACTTCCTGTACCTTTGCTGAAAATGCTTCACGATCATTATACATTTGCTCCACTGTCATGGAAGATACGATCTCTCGTAACTTACCTTCGAGTATCAGTGTAACCTGTTCTGATATAGACGCTTGAATCTGGCTTTCGCTTGTCCCAACAAATTGCTCTGTCGCTGCATAAATACTCTCTGTCGTATTTCTTACTTTAATTACCGCGGTACCAAGTACATCAATCGGAACTCCCTGTGAAGACATCGTCTGCGTTGTGTTGATATTAAGCTGCATGTTTCCAAGGGATATAGAATCCGTTCTCTCTAAAATCGGAATAACAAGTCCACCACCACCGGTGATGATTCTCTTTTTAAGTCCGGTAACGACCATAGCCTTATCCTGAGGGACTCTCTTCCACATACGAAAGATACCGGTCAGAATTGCCAACCCTACCGCAACTGCGATTACTGTAATAATAATAGGTGCTAAGTCAGTACTCATTGTTGATGCTAAAACTACCATTTTAATTCCTCCATTATTAATTCTTTTTATTTTTGTTTCTATTGTTTCCGCTTTCTTGTTGATTTACATCTAACTTATTCATACTTGTTTTTTGGTTCTACGATAATAATTCCATCCTTCATCTCAATTACTTTCACAATTTTGCCTGTCTCAAGCCGTAGTGTTACGTCAGCTGCTTTTGCCGGATAGCTTACTACCTGGCTCTTCAAGGTGGTAAAACTTACCGTACCCATCTGACCCGGAAGAATCGTATCCACTATCTTGCCGTCGTATAAAAGTAATTCATTTTCATCAAGGCCATAATTTCTTTTTTGCACCTTCTTCAAGGTCTTAATAATTGTTTGGACAATTACAGAAGCTAAATATCCTGCGAAAAGTGCGATTAAAAAAGTAAGTATTCCACTTTTCCAAGTAAGAGATATAACGGCTCCTACCGCTCCAAAGGTAATTGCTAATGCAGATAGTGACATTAACGAGGTTGGAAATAATCCGATTGAGATTACACTTCCGCTATCTGTCCCTATATTAAAATCAGTTCCTGCATGGATATCAGCATTTACATCCGTTCCTGGATGTATCCCTACGTCTGCATTTAAATCAACATCTGTATCAAGATCTACATCTAGATCAGGGTCTATATCAATGTCAGTGTCGATATCAATATCTGTATCCACATCGACATCACCACTGTCCCCGAAAGATCCTAGAAAAAAGCTAATGACAGGTAATACTGCACCACCAGCGAGAAAACATAAATATATTGTTACCACAATTCAAACGCCCCCTTATTTAACATTTCGAATACAGTATACCATATTTGGAATATTATACCATAGTTTTAATCAAATTATCATTTTATAAGTAGCATGTTTTAATAAATTGAAAGTAACCTAACAGGATTCCTCTTTGTGTCATCTCCAAGTCCCTAAAGAACAAGGAGTGAACACCTATAGACGTCTCTTCTAGAAAAACAGTTAAGATGATTATACCTATCGTAATTTGAACATTACCTATTCTTGATATCTTTTGACAAAGAATTCATAGATTGATACAATCAATTCTGTTGATTATTCCATAGTTGAAGCTGGATGCTACCGTATTAACAACAATTTTATCTGCCCAATTTCAACATAATAAAAGCATCTAATATTCACTATGATTCAAACAACGCATTTATCTACTGTTTGTTTTCAATTATGACATATCAGATGCTCTTATTCCATTATTCTTGATTCTTATTAGATTCTAAACCAATCATCTTTTCTGTTTTATATTTATTTTCCTTTTCTTTTTTTGATACTCTCAGATAAAAGATATTCAATCTGCCCATTAATCGAGCGAAAATCATCTTCTGCCCAGGATGCCAGCTCATTCCAAAGACTTGGCGAAAGCCTAAGTAGAATCTGTTTCTTAGACTTATCTTTGTCTATTACCTTTTTTTTGTCTATTACTTTTTCTATTATTTTATCCTTGTCTATTACTTTTTCTTTATCCCCTGTTTCTTTTTTATATGCCGCTTCTTCCTTATGCAATGCCTCTTCTCTATCCTGAACGCTGTCAAATTCTATCTTTAGTTTTTCGTCTGTATTTTTCGATAAATATGTTTTGGAATCATTTTTATCTTCCATTTTGCACATCCTTTAATCGCTGCAATAATTAGTAAAGTATTCTTTCATTAGTAAATTGTTCCTGTATTCACAATAGGCTGAGCATCCTTGTTTCCACAAAGCACTAACAACAGATTACTAACCATCGCAGCCTTTCTTTCATCATCAAGTACAACAACCTCATCCTCCGCTAGTTGATCGATTGCCATTTTGACCATGCTGACAGCACCTTCTACAATTTTCTGGCGAGCTGCTATAATAGCTACCGCCTGTTGTCTCTGAAGCATAGCAGCTGCAATTTCTTCTGCATAAGATAAATGTGTAATTCTGACTTCTTTAATTTCAAGTCCAGCTTCCGTTACTTTCTGTTGCAGTTCTACTCTCATTCTATCTGCAATTTCCTGGCTGCTGCCACGAAGGGTTTTTTCATCTGAATCATCCTCCATTGTGTCATAAGGAAACAATCTTGCAATATTACGAATGGTCGAATCGCATTGAATGGATAAAAATGTGATGTAATTTTCTACACTGAACACTGCTTTTGTTGGATCCGATACTCTCCAAATTACTACAGCTCCAATAATAATTGGATTACCAAGTACATCATTCACCTTTTGCTTTTCGTTATTCAAGGTTAATGTTTTTGTTGATATTTTCTTACCAGGGATTACTGGGATACCTGTTTGAGCAGCAGCACCTGCATTTCCTGTTCCAGCTGCAACAGTAGCCGAAGCGGTTCTCGCTGGATTATTAGCACTGGCAAAAGGATTTGTATAATAGAAACCTTCCTTTTTTATGGTTCCGTAATATTTACCAAATAAAGTCAGTACCAATGCTTCATTAGGATTCAAAATATGGAATCCACCCAGCAAAATTGGAAGTACACATACCAAGATAATCCCTAGCGTTAACATCATACCACCCATTGCCGAATTACCTGCATCAAGATTAATGGCTCCTGCGATCATCAGCAGACCAGATGCTACAAATCCAAGCAACACAAGAATAAGCATAACCCCTCCGCTAAATGGCTTAATTTCTTTCTCTTCAATTACATTGATACCTGTATTGTTTTCATTGGTACTCATATAAATTTCCTCCTTATTAGTATTGTATTGATATCATTATGATATCATATATACACCTATTTTTTATTCTTGTCAATCATATTATCTTGAACAAAAGAAAGCTCCAACACAATTCTTTCTCGTGTTGGAGCTTTCTTATTTGTCAATATGTTCTAAATCTTCTTTTGTCTTTCATGATGAAACCAAATTTCTCTTAATCAAGTCTTTGTCAAAATAAAATTTCGGTTGTACGAATCTTAGTTAGCTTCTAATTCCACCCATTTTGTTTCTATTTGTGCACATGCTTCGTCTTTATCGATTGTGCCTGCGATATATGCCTGCATAATTTCTCCAAAAGCCTGATGGAAACTATCGGTAGAATATACAACGCCTAAAGTTCCAGCGCCCTCTGATTCAACAAATGCATTTCCCTGTTTGATTATCTCAAAGTCAGGAGCAGTTGCATCACTGATTGGAGGAATTACTCCTGCAACATCACTGAACCATGCTTTACCATAATCCGAAGTATACCACCAGTTACAGAAATCAAGTACATCTTGAAGAACTGCAGAATCTTTGTTAATACGAAGTGCTTGGTCAGAACCTGCAATTACTTTACAGACAGAAGCATCCTCATTCACTGGATATCCGTCAAATCCGATTTGAATTTCTGGATCAATCTTAAGTACATCTGCTTCAATCCATGCACCCTGTCCGACAACGATAGCTGCCTGACCCGATCCAAGAGCAGCTACTTCAGCACTCAGATCAGTTTCCAAAGGTTTTTGATCACCATATTTTATAGTCAAATCAATAAAATCAAAGAAATCATTGTATAATGCAGGATAATCTTTAATTTTAGCTTCGCCTGCAACAAACGAATTTACTAAACTTTCTACATCATCGGGTTGTGCTGCATACATAAAATGCTGGAATACATGTTTAAATACCCACCACTCCGCATATCCTGTTGTAAAAGGAGTGTATCCGGCTGCCTCGATTTTTTCACAAGCTGCCTGTAATTCAGGAATTGTCTGTGGGAACGCAGTAACTCCTGCTTCCGCTAAAATTGCCTTATTATATACCATACCGAAGAAATTACCTTTAATGCTTAAACCATGCACTTCGGTACCGTTTGCCGTCATAACTGCTTTCACAGGATCTGACATAGCTGCTGCAAGCGGTTGATCGGATAAATCTTTTGTATAATCTAAATATACACCAATTTCTTTACCTGAGGTTGAGGAAAAGATATCCGGTATTTCTCCTGAATTTAATTTTGCTTTTAGTAAGGTAGGATAGTCATTTTGTGTCGTCTCATAATTGATCGTAACGTTTGGTTTCACTTCTTTATATGCTGCAATTAATGTATTAATTGCATCTGCATATTCCGGACTGGAGATAAACATATAGATTTCAACCGGTTCATCTGAAGTAACTTCCGCTGTCTCTGTTGGCTCAGTACTCTCAGTGGTCTCTGCTGCTTTTGTTGGTTCGCTTGTTGCTTCTTCCGTTGTATCCGCACTCTTGCAACCTACTAGCATGGTTGATATCATTGCAATACTTAAAAGCACACTCAATACTTTTCTTTTCATAAATATTCTCCCTTGCATATTATTTATTACTTCAATATGAGGCTATCCCATATTGTAATAATCATCCTTTTACTGCTCCTGCTACTACTCCGTCTACAATATATTTCTGTAAGAAGATAAAGAATATAATGGATGGTACTACTGCTAAAACCATGGCTGTCATGGCATAATGCCACTGCGTGTTAAACTGCCCTACGAAAGTATAAGCTGCCAGTACCAATGTTTTAGTTTTCAAGCTACTGTTAACCATTAATAATGGCAATAAGAAGTCATTCCAGATCCACATGACATCTAAGATAATTACCGTTGCCGTAACTGACTTTAACAATGGAAAAATTACATAAATAAAGGTTTTTAAGGTAGATGCTCCATCAATTTTAGCACTTTCGTCAATTTCATTTGGTATGGTCTGCATAAAATTACAGAATATAAAAGTTGCCATTGGAATTCCAAATCCCCAATATTGAATGCCAAGTCCTACAATACTGCCGTTAAGATTAATTACATTCATAACTTTTAACAGAGTAATCATGATTGTTTGAAATGGAATTAACATCGGAGTTATAATAAGTAATTTTGCAAGTCTGGTATATTTGGTTCTTCTTCTATCTAAGATATACGCCGCAATTGATGAAAATACTACAATTCCAACAATTCCAATCACTGTGATCAGTACGTTATTGAGAAACAGTCTTTCATATTGCATTTTATCGAGAACATAGGAATAGTTCTCCCATGCAATTTTCGTTGGTATTGCAATGACGTCTACCACTACTTCTTTAAATGGTTTTACTGAATTCAAGAACATCAGGAATACTGGATACATATATATAATTCCGATTAAAGACATTACCGTCACAAATAGGAGTTTTTTAATGAATGCTTTTCTTGATTTTGTCATTATACTTCAACCTCCCTTTTTCTAAATCCGTGAAGTACAAGTTGGGTTAGAAGCAGCACGATTGCAAAGAAAATCAGTGATTCTGCCGATCCCAAACCATAATTGTTGTTTTGGAAAGCTTCGCGGTATATATCAAGGGTAACGCTGTAGGTAGAACCTCCAGGTCCGCCTTTCGTCAATGCCAGTATAATATCAAACACTTTTAATGCATTCGTGAGCGACATAAAAATGCAGGTTGTAATCGATGGTCCAAGGAGCGGTATTGTTACCTTAAAAAACTTTACACGGTTGGATGCCCCGTCCACGGTTGCCGCTTCTAATACATCTTTCGGAATCGCCTGAAGCCCTGCAATATATAATACAATATAAAAGCCTATTGACTGCCATACTCCGACAAATACGATGGAGTAAAATGCCAATCCAGGATCGCCTAACCAACTGAGATTAAAAACATCCCAATTCGTAATCTTAAATAAGCTTGCAAAGCCCTGTGAGAAAATAAACTTCCATATAAATCCTACAATCGTCATACTCATGATGTAAGGTACGAAGAAAACGCCTCGGAGAAGATTAGCCAACTTAAACTTCTTAACAAGTGCCACCGCCAATGCCAATGCTATGATGTTAACAAATACCATGAATAATACCGTATACTTGCAAGTAAAGATAATAGAAGTTAGAAATTCCTTGTTTCCTGTAAATATTGCCTTAAAGTTATCCAGTCCAATAAATTTAGCCTCCTTCGCAATTCCATTCCACTCGGTGAGTGAATAAAATCCGCTCATCACAAACGGAATATAAATCATAAGGGAAACCAAAATAATTGCTGGTATCGTGAAAAGAACGGATTCAAACTTTGACTTTTTTGCTGCTCCTAACTTTTTCATTGCCACACTCCTTACTATTAACCAAATTATATCATCTGAAGCCATTATAAACTATGCAATATCACAATGGAATGTAATAACCTAATCAAACTATGGTAAAATAATGAACAAATCAACTTGTTCTTAACTTTATTTTCTGATAAGATATGTATAACTATCAGGCAAAAAATCAATCGGGTGAAAACAATGAAACTAAATGAAAAAATAAGCAACAAGCGAAACCAGATATCTTTAAAAACCCAGCTGACCACTCTTATCACTACCACAATTACGGTTATTATTATTATCATCGTTATCTTTAATTATCAGCGGAATAAAGATACTATCATGTCCCAGCAGATATCCACGTCAACAACATTACTAAATCTGGAGTTACAGAATATTAATACCTATTTTTCTGAGATTGACCATTATTCCTTATTACTTAGAAATGATGAAAATGCATTGCAGTGCTTCACTACGATGAAACCGCTGACCTATTCCGAAGTAACTTATGTGCAGTCCGTCCTAAAAAGTAATTTCTATTTTCGTAACGATTTACTTTCCTATCGTTTATATTTGTTGAATCAAACAGCTAATTATGAGATTACTTCCGAAAAACAGATGGTGAAAGTCTTCTATGATGATTCTCTGAAATCATTGAAGTCATATAATTCATTTACGACAGGTAAATATTATAAGTATATACAACCTGCCGAGGAGGAAAATGCCTTCATTATATATTACCGAACGATCATCAACATCGAGGATCAGCGTCCTCTCGCTGTCGTGAAGTTGATATTAGACACTTCCTTTATGGATTCTTTAGCAGAAAATCATGACAATGCCAGTGAGATTCTATGTATGATCGACAACAATGGCAGTCTGCTCTACAGCACAGATGAAGGAATTACAACCCCCGATGTCTGCCGGAAGCTTAAAAATAAGATGGGAGCCATCAGTGACAATAATTTTATTGCAGAATTTGGTGGTGTTAAGTATCTGGCGATTTACGATACAAGCGAGAAACATGATTATTCCGTTATCATATTAAACTCCTTGACTCTAATTGATTATCAGGTAACCCAGACCAGAAATATCAGTTTTATTCTTGGTCTTCTCTCCATCTTAATCGCCGCTGCATTAGCAATTACTTTTATAGGTTTCATCACCAATCCCTTGTCTAAATTATCTCACCGGTTGCAAAATGTTGGTAAAGGTAATTTTTCAACCACAACGAGCATTGGCGGAAGTGTTGAAATTGACCATTTGGCTAAAAGTTTCAACGATATGATTTACCAGATCGATGAGTTGATTAACAAAAATTATATTTCCGAATTAAATGAAAAAACCGCTCGTTTAATTGCACTGGAAGCACAGATTAATCCCCACTTTCTATATAATACCCTGCAGGCGATTTCAGCAGAAGCTCTTGTCAATAATCAGCCTCAGATAAATTCTATGGTCACTTCCCTTGCTTCGATGCTTCGCTACTCCATCAAGGGCGGAGATTTGGTAATGCTAAAGGAAGAAGTGAAGCATGTTCAGGATTATCTTCTGCTGCAGCATGCTCGTTTTGAGGATGCTCTTACCTATGATATTGTAATTGATGAGCAGGTAGAAAACCTGATGATTCCAAAAATCAGCATCCAAATCTTAGTGGAAAATTCCATTATCCATGGTATGTCCGGCGATAGAACTTCCATCCACCTTCATATCGAAAGTACTGTGGTGGACGAGGCACTCGTGATTACTGTCTCTGACAACGGAATCGGTTTTACCGAGGAGCAGAGGATTAAGATAGTCGCTTTTTTACAGGAAGATATTTCTTCAAAATCCAGAGAGTCTTATATCGGACTCAGCAATTTATATAATCGTTTGAAAATCCTATACGGAGAAAAAGCTCAGCTGTTAATTGAAAGCATTCCCGGCGAACAGTCTACGGTACGTATCATAATACCCATTATTATGGAGGGCGAAAATGTATAAAGCACTCATTATTGATGACGAAAAACCCGCACGTATTGCGATTTCTAAGTTAGGGAAATGGAGAGAACTCGGAATAGAACCTCCCTTTACGGCCAATAACGGCAAAGAGGGATTAGCCGCAATCAGAGAACTTCATCCGGACATTGTTTTTGTTGATATGCAGATGCCGGTTATGAATGGTGCTGATTTTCTAAAGGAAGCCAGCGAAGAATTCAATGGCATCAAATTTATAGTTGTAAGTGGCTATGATGTGTTCTTCTATGCACAAACGGCAATTAAGTATGGAGTAATTGACTATCTCCTAAAACCAATTGTGGAAACCGATTTGAATAATTCATTGAATAAAGTGATTAAAATACTAAATGTCGAACACCATATCCTCCCTGAAAAAGTAGTAGCCGAACATAATATTTCTCCAATGGAAGCAATCGCTATCATAAAAAACTATGTTGACAAAAATTACAGCAGCGAAATTACCGTTTCCATGTTCAGCGAAAAATATTTCTTTTCCAAAGAATATCTTTCAAAAACCTTTAAGCGTGAATTTGGTTATGGAATCTACGAGTATGCACTCAAGTTACGGATGGAGCGTGCGAAAGAATTATTGAATGACCCTTCCCTTCCGATCAATCAGATTTCAGAACGACTGGGTTATAGCAATAATAATTATTTCAGCAAAGCTTTCAAAAACTACTATAATATTTCGCCCTCGGATTATCGTTTATTTAATAAAGAGAAGTAATATCACGAAAGAGGATGCCCTTTCGTAGTATCTCAAATACATGAAAGTTCGAGGAACGATCATTACTTTTACGTGTTTCGAGGTTTTTACAGGAAGATGTTCTTCCTTCTATGATTGAACATAAAAAGAGACTGTCCCGAACTCTGCGCCTTATGGACTTCAAAAAGGTAGAGTTTGAAACAGTCTCATTTTTTATATAGACTACCAATTAATCATTTGAAAATCTGGACAATGATAAAATCGCAAAATATCCTAATATAAAAGTGATAATTGAGATAACGACAGAAGGAATCCACCAGGAAAAACTTGCCCCGCTTGGAATTGCCGGTAACACTTTATACCTGAATATCTCAGTTGTTGATCCGAGTACAAATCCAATAATCATGCAGTAGGTCTGGTGCGGAAACTTTTTCATTGTCCACTCAATTGGTTTCGTGATTAGAAAAATTCCAATTAAAGTAGTAATTCCAATTATCCCAATATAGGTGATGTCAAATTGAGTAATTGCTGCAAGCATGGCATCATACATTCCAAGAATCAGCAGCATATGTGAAGTACTGATACCCGGAAGTACCAAGGCTACTGCAATAATGATACCCGTAACAAATACCATGAAGTAATGCGTAAATCCAGAACCTGAGCTAATACTTATATTGCCCACCGGAATAAATCCAATGGATATTACAACACCTAATCCAATCAAAAAATAGATGAAAGAAGAAAATTTAAGTTTCGATTCTTTCGTCTTATTATAAAGCGCCGGTATTCCTCCGATGACAGCACCTAGAAAGAAGAAGGAAACAGGAAACGGAAATTTTTCCAGCATCCATTCAATTGCGAAAGCCAGAGATCCAATACCAAGACCAGCACCAATACAAAATTTCATGAGGTAGATAAAATTTCCTTTGATGTCTTTCAAGAAATTACTGATTGCTCCGATCAATTTATCATAAATACCCAGTAGAATGGCCATAGTACCACCACTTACCCCTGGGACGCTCATTGAAGAACCAATCACGAAACCTTTTGCTATAATAGTCAAATTACTTTTTAAATTATTTTTCATGTGTGTGTAAAATACACCTATCCTACAAAGCGTATTTTTACTCCTTTCAGCAATTGCAATGTTTACTATCACAAGTAAAACAATACAATTAAATATGTGATAATTATTATGTGATTGTAATTCCAAGTTCCTTTGTTGTATGAGAAAGGCCAATATCGTTTTTAGATGCTCGTTTCATTTGATATAAACGCATATCCGCTACATAAAGGTAATCCCATATTTTATTCGATTTTCTTGGGATAGAATTACGAATCCCCTGTGTAATAGTAACTACCGGATAGGCCGTTGAATTTTTATTCTCGATATTTAAATCAATGATATCCTGTTGCAATTTCCTGGCAATCGTAAGTATCTCTTCATCTGTCATATTTTCATAAATTATGATAAATTCATCGCCGCCATATCTGGCACAGAAAATATTCTCCCGAACCAGTTTTTGTAATAACTGAGAGATTTTAATCAGACATTCATCTCCGGCCTGATGCCCATAGGTATCATTATATTGTTTAAAGCAATCAATGTCCAGTATTTCAACCGCTAGATTTGTTTCATTATTATAGGCACGTTCGAAAGCGGCATCGGAATAATCATTCAGTTTATTACGATTTGGCAAGTTCGTTAATGCGTCTGTCTCAGACTTCAAGAGTAAAATTCTATTTTCTTCCTGCACCAGAGTCTGTTTTTTCTTAATTTCTTCCAAATCCATACGAAGCTTAATTGATTCCTTGACCCTGACTATGTTTTCTTCTTCTAACTGTTCCGATAAAAGGTAAAAGTCTGAGGTTGCCTGTAGATAGCCTTCTTCATCATTCAGAACTCTGTAGTCCTTTATTTTCATTTTCAAAACCCGTAGATGTATATTCGTAAGGTTGGTAAGTTTTGCCAGATTTTCCATATGTTCTAACACATTCCGTAGATCCTGATACCGCTCAAGCTCTAAGAGCAGTTCACATAGGATAGAAATCTCATCATAATAATCGACAAGAGAAGGATATTCAGGGATGATAGAAAGAACTATATTTATTAATTCATCTCTCTTCTCAAAGTCTTTTAGGGCATTATAAAATACTACCTCAAAAATATAGATTGATATTTGGCAATAGGTATCACTTAAATACTTGTCACGATCTTTTACAATTTTATTGAAATAGGGTAAAGCCAACTGCATTTTCTTCAGTCTGTAATAAGAAATACCAATGGATAATTCAGCCAGAACTAAATTTCTCTCATAAAACTGATGTTCCTTATCCTTATTAAAACATCTGCATGCTTCCTGAAAATAAGAAATTGCTGTTTGATATTCATGAAGTGTAAGATAAATCTGCCCAATATTATTATTGGTGAGTCCAGCTTCATAATTCAGTCCATAATCCAAGCTGTATTTTAACGAAACAAGATAATAATCCAGTGCCGAAGTGGTATAACCATGCGTATCCGAATTGACTCCCAACAGATTATAGGCACGTGCCAGAAGATTTTTAAGTGACATCTCCTGCAGATATGGTAATCCCAGAAGCAAATTCCGAATGAATTTATCATATTTATTTTCAACAAAATAAGCCTCTGCTAAGTGAAAATAAGCAAACCCAATCAACTTGTCGTTTTTGCTTTCTTTCCCTGCTTGAAGCAGATCTTTACAGTATTTTTTTGTTAAGCTTGTTTTTCTAGTACGAGTTGCTAATACCTGACTCATCCATTCTGTTATATTCTCATCAAATACATCATACTCTTCAAAACCCATAAATATCCCTCACTTTAAAGCCCTTGCCATGTCAATTTTTTCTATACGACGAAATAATTTATATTGTAGTATATTGTCTTATAGGTTAGTGCTTTGTAAATTTATAGCAAACTTTCTATTTATATTATATAGGCATTCCTACCTATCTGTATAGTGTTTTTTTGCTTATCGCCTGCTTTTTTTAAATAATCTCCTAATTCCTATGATTTTTGTATGAAAAATGGTTTTATCACTTGAAATTCTAGGCTTATTCTACTGCTACTGATTATTGGTATACTTTTTGAGTACGTTAATAAACGTCTGTGTCGTAATTGATAGATTCTTATTTTTATTATAGATAAGATTGTATGGATAACTAACGTTTTCCTGTTTCAAATTCAGTACCTTCAACATACCCATCTTAACTTCTGATCTAACTGCATAATAAGGAATAATTGAAATCCCAAGATTTGCATAGACTGCGTTTTTAATCGCATCCGTACTTCCTAAATGCATACTGATATTTTCCGGAATATTAAATTCATCAATAAAATTCTTATAGCAGCTATATAACTGCGACGTCGTTTCATGAACCACAAAACTTTCCTCTAGCAGATCACTGAGATTAATAGATCCTTTTTCAGACAATTTATTCGAAGGAGAAGCTACCACAACTAACTTATCGTCTATCAATTTCTCAACATAAATATAATTACTATAATTACAATCCCCACCATTGAGCGCTACGTCGAGTGATCCATTTTCAATCAGCGTCGTGATTTCTGACGTATTCGCTATATGAAGATTAAAGGTTACGGAAGGGTAAAGCTTCTTCATCTCGCCAATCGCGGCTGGTAGAATATGCGTACCTGGTGTATTGCTGCCACCCAAGTTTATTGTCCCACCTATGATTACGCTTTGACTTGAAATACTATTTTCCATTTCTTCTACTATAGAAAATATTCTTTTAGTATAGTTATACATCATGATACCACTTTCGCTCAGGCATATTCTGTTGCCCACTCGATAAAACAGCTTCAAATTAGTCTGGTATTCCAGTTTTTTCACCTGTATCGATATTGCCGGTTGACTGATGTGCAAAATCTCCGACGCTTTTTTAAAGCTGGAATATTTAGCAACCATGTTAAATATCTCTAAATAATGTAGCTCCATATCTATCTCCATTCCTGTATTACTTATAATACACAAAAGATGTTCCACTTGAATTACTAGAAGAATTCATCTGGAAGTTCTTCCGCATGAAAATGTTTTTCCGTGCTATCCATCCATATTATGTAATTTGTATGCTTTTGTTTATGATTATCATTTATAATATATATTCGCTTTTTAGCAAAGTTTCCACTATATTATATACTGAGTTAAATTTTTAACAAATATATAGGAGGTGAAATATTATGTCAGCAGCCATCTTAATACCCTTAAAGGTCTATGGCCTAGGGTTCATTATATCAATGTGCATTGCAGTACTAATTAAATTCTTATTAGTAGCTATCAAGCACTTTTCAAAAGATCCATCGAAAGCACAAGATTAATCTTCATCATTATATCAAAAATAATATAAGAAAGACAGGTGTTTATTATTAATATTCTAGATTTATTTCAAGGAATTGGAACCATGTTTATACAGGAACCCAAAATAGTTATCTTCCGTATCCTGCTTATTTTTCTTGGTATGCTACTTGTATATCTCGGAGCGAAGGGTATCCTCGAACCTTTGATTATGATTCCGATGGGATTTGGTATGTCAGCTATTAATGCAGGTGTCTTATTTATGACTGCAAATCAAGTTGGAAATCTCTTCATTGACCCTATGGTCACAGATACGGATGCATTAATGAATATAATGCAGATTGATTTTCTTCAACCTATTTATACACTAACTTTCAGCAACGGACTAATCGCCTGTCTGGTATTTATGGGTATCGGTGTAATATGCGATATCGGAATGGTACTCTCACATCCATTTATCGGTATGTTTATCGCTATGTGCGCAGAGCTTGGTACCGTAGCTACTTTCCCAATTGCAAAATTATTTAACTTAACCAATGGAGAGGCGGCTGCTGTTTCAATTATCGGTGGTGCAGATGGACCAATGGTTCTCTTTACTTCCTTAACACTTGCGAAAGATTTATTCGTTCCTATCACAATTGTTGCTTATCTTTATTTAAGCTTAACTTATGGTGGATATCCTTTTCTTATCCGATTACTGATTCCTAAAAATCTTCGTGGAAAAGTAATTGTTGATAAGCGAAAGAGAGTAGAAACTATCACTTCGAAAGAAAAATTGATTTTTGCTGTTTTAGCAAATGTAGTTTTATGTCTGTTGTTTCCTGTGGCAGCTCCTTTATTTTTAAGCTTTTTCCTTGGAATTGCAATTCGTGAATCAGGTCTTGATCGATATACAAAATTAATCGAAGATGTTTTTCTTTATGGAGCAACTTTCTTCCTTGGTTTAATGTTAGGTGTCTTATGTGATGCGCAGACAATTTTAAACCCTAAGATTCTGGTTCTATTGCTACTTGGTATGCTTGCACTTCTGCTTTCCGGTATTGGTGGAATTATAGGCGGTTATTTAGTATACTTCTTTACAAAAGGTAATTTCAATCCGGTTGTCGGAATTGCCGGAGTTTCCTGTGTTCCAACTACTGCAAAGGTTGCTCAAAAAGAAGTTTCCAAGGTTAATAAGATGAGTTTCGTGTTGGAATATGCTCTCAGCGCAAATATATGCGGTGTAATTACAACTGCTATCCTTACCGGTATTTATATTACGCTTCTATCCTAACTTAAACTGTAGTAGGGGTACTAGTATTTGATAATTGATGTGACCCAATAAGTTAGATCTAAAATTTGATAGGATCCTCCTGAAATAGATTTTGGTTATTTACCTTGTCTACTTCAGAAGGATCCTATTTATTCTAAATTATTGGGGTCAGTTCAAATCACAATCTGTATTCTTTCATTTCTATAAATTCAGTTTAACGTATTGGCTAATGCACTCAGTACTTTCGTGTACTCCTGCTTCCCCCAATAATTCAACGATAATATCTTATTGCCCTTTCTTACCACTACAGTAAAATATCCCGCGCCGCCTTCTATATAATAAGCATCATCTAGTCCTTCATAATCGACTTTTACCGCCTGATATCCCTCTGTAAAGTAATAATTCTCACCCTTATAAACCAAATCCTTCACTACCCCGTCCACAAAAATAGGAATTGTCATTTCATAATAATTCGTTGTGAGCGAAGGAGTATATGCTTCCTCGTGGCCTTCCCAAATTTCGTCTGCTATATAATAGGTTTCCCTTACTTCATAATTTTCAACCAATAGTCCGCTTTCTTTTTGGACATCGTTATAATAATTATGTTTCTTTGATATATCCTCTTCTTTTAAGATAGGATTACTACTTTCTTCAATATCACCTAACCTTGTAATCGGGAGTTTCGTCTCCATCGTTAGATTATAATTTCCTCTTCCATTAAAATATCCTGCAATATTATTGATCTGGTAACCTGTCTGAATTAAAGTAAGCAAACAAAAAAATACCGAAATGCCATAAGCTGCTTTTGATAGTTTAATTCCTTTTTTCCAATTTGCATGATGATCGATCGGTTTGCCCTCTGTCAGCATTTTTTTAAGTAATATACTGTCATTCGACTGATGAACGGTCAGCATGATAACCAGCAGCATGACAAATGTGCTAATAACCGACTGCCATCCAAGTTCTAGAAAATTCAGATAGGGCGTATTGCCGATACTTAAAAGAAAAATATTGTCTACAATCATAAATACGATGCACACAAGTAAAATAATATTACTGATGCGAAGCTTTTTTATCACCTTCTTAAGGGTATAACTTTGTTCTTTGGGATCGGTATGTATCTCAATTAGTTCCCCTGATGCAGGCGCACAGAAGACATGAATTTCCCGGTAGGTACAAACAAAATCCCACCCGCATTGTTGATAGAGTTCGATTCGTTCTTTTGACATAGACTGGCTGTCAATCTCAATTCGGTATTCCATTTTACAGGCTTCTGTTTCTCGGAAACTGCATTTGCTAAAGCCCACTCTCTTAAGTACTAGTCCGTCTTGTGCCATATCGGACAGCCAGCTTTCAAGCATTCCAATATTGTATAGATTGATGTTTCTTAACCTCTTAACAATTTTGCTCATTTGCTGTTCTCCTCCAGATAGCTTCCATCTTCTACAAGACATTTCAGCCTATTATATTCCTGTGATAATGCAGTTTTTCCTTCCTCTGTGATTTGGTAGGTTTTTCTTCTGCCGTCATCATGAATTACTATGATAAATCTATCTTTCTGCATTCTGGTAAGGACTCCGTACATCGTCCCTGGTCCCATTGTTATTCTTCCCCTTGAAAGCTTTTTAATTTCTTCCATCAACTGGTACCCATGATTCGGATTACTCAGCGCTATTAATACATAATACATGGCCTCCGTCATCGGCCCGCCTTCATACACCATAGTTCTCTCCTCTTTTATACCTATATTACGTCTCGCGATATATCGTATAGCGTAATACTATCACATTCTATATTTTCTGTCCATCTAAACGGAAAAGAAAATCGAAAAATATAACCGTTCTCCGTTGTATTATTTCAGCAATATGATATAATTTATTAGAGAAATAGGTATTTAATCTTGTCTATCCTGGTGACGGAATTTTATCCGTGGACCAGTATACGATTCTGTTAGTGCCCATTTATTCTACTTACGAAAGGCGAAATGATATGAAATTAATGAATCTTACAAATATCGAAGGACTTTTTAAAGTAATTGATTCCTGTAATGGTACGGTAGAACTAGTTACAACGGAAGGTGACCGATTAAATTTGAAGTCACAGTTATCAAAATATGTTGCTTTGGCTAACGTTTTTACAGATTTTAAAATTGATGAATTAGAGCTTGTTGCTTATGAAAAAGAGGATATCGATAAATTAATCAATTTTATGTATAATGGCGGCTAAATTTCAAAGAGACTTAATGTAAATTGCGTCCATGCTGACGCATAAAATAGAGGTATCATGAATCATTACGATTCATGATACCTCTTTATTTGTGTCTGTTGCTTGTTTCGTTTACCCAATTATGTATCAGTATCTGCTATCCATATAAACTGCTTATTACAGTATCACTATCAGCTATCAGTTCAGATTACTAATTCGGTATCAGAATCTGTTATCAGTTCAGATTACTACTCCGGTATCACTATTTTCTGCCCGATACTGATTTGACGTATATTCTTAATTTCTTTATTCGCTTTAACGAGCGCTTTTAAAGTAACTTTGAATTTAATTGCGATTCTATATAAGCAATCACCTTTTACAACTGTATATTTCTTCACTTTATTTGTTTCTATTATTGCGACATCCTCTTTGGTCTCTTCTTTGGTATCTTCTTTTTCTTCTACTACAACCGGTCTTAAGGCTTCTGCTGCAGTGATGATTCCCTGTGTAGCTAATTCCTTCATATTGATTGCTTTAATATTACTAGTTCTTCCATCAGCGGAAGTAGGCACCAACAGTTTTCCACTTCTTAAAAGGTCATATACTTTTTCGGTGCCGACATAATCAAAATTATATCCAACGATCTTCCAGTTACTCACGGTTTTCGGAGTTAATGTTCCGCTTGCTGCGACATACTCTGATATCATATCACGTACTGCTGGAACTGGATCCGTTGCTGCCGAATCATACACCACGTCTGCGCTGTCTGCGCTAATCATTCCCGAAGCTGATAGTCCACCATAACGATAATTGTTAAGTGCCAGTACAAGTTTCTCATCATCTTTGAGTGCTTTACCCTTATACATTACATTGATGATACGTTTTCCTGCTGGTTTGGAAATATCAATTTCATAATCAACACCGGCAAATACATCGTAGTTATATAGTCTTATATTTTCATTGAAACTAATTGTCACATCACCATCCACATACTGATTAAAGAAAGTTCCGGCCTGTTGCTCCATAATTGCCTTCAACTGTTTACCGGTCACTTTAACTGCGAATAATGTATTATCATATTTATAAACGTTTACGCCATCTTTCTTCTTATAATCACCTTTTAGAAGATTTGATTTAACATCAAATAATGCTGCAAGCGATACGTCCGCTCCTGTTTTTTCCATCTGAACTGTATTGATTAAATCAAGCAAAGGACCATCCGTAATCACAGCATTCGGAATTCCAGGTAAATAGTAAGGATCATCATAAAAATTCGCTGCTACTTTACCAACCACGGTATTCGCTGTTTTTACGCTTTCCGTATGAACGTCTTTTAGCAGATCCACTAGTCCAGTGTCTTCTACTGCATCCTTTGTTACTATATTCTCTGCTACTCTGTCCGTGACATCCCATCCTGTTGCTGTTTTTTCCAGCGTAAGCGAGATTTTACCAACATCTTCTCCCTGAGTTTTCGAGGAATCAATCACTGTAGTTGCATCACTTGAGTACGTATCCGTAAGCTCTCCGTTAACCATATATTTTGCTAATAAAGAATGGGAGTGTCCGATAAAGAAGGCATCTACTTGATCTGCATATTTCGCAGCAATTTCATACATTCCTTCTGTATCATATTCGCCTTCTTCTCCGTAATGGCATAATCCTATGATTACATCTGCTTTTCCTTCAAGTTCTGCCAATATCTTACCTGTCTCCTCCATTGGAGTAGTGAAGGTCATATTATCATAATGGCTCTTATCCGACTCCCACCTTGATACATGTGGTGCTGTAATGCCGAAGATAGCGACTTTTACGCCCTTCACTTCTTTAATTACATAGGCATTCGTGAATCTGGTGTTATCGGCTTTATAAATGTTTCCACCGAGTATTGTTCCATTAAAGTCAGAAATAATATTCTGGAGACTTGAGAATTCATAATTAAATTCATGATTACCAAGTACAAATGCATCATACTTTAAGTAATTGAAGGCACTGATTACTGGATGTACCGCCTGATTACGAAAATCAGATACAAAATTACCCTGAGTGGCATCACCTACATCAACTAACAGAAGATTTGGATCTTTCACTCTTTCTGCTGCAATGATTGTGGCTGCTTTTGTGAGTCCCTTAGTTGCTGCAGCATCCACGCCGTAATCATAAGCTCTTAGGAACCCATGAAGATCACTGGTCGCTAAAATATTGATATTTACACTTTCTGCAGCTTCTGCACTTACTGGCCCCCACATAGTAAAAATCATGGATAATACTACTAATACGCTAAATAGTTTTTTAAAGCTCTTTTTCAAAAGAAACGCCTCCTTTAACTCCTACTAGTATGATCCACTCCTAAGATTAAAGTCTTTCCAATGGATCACACCGACAATAAGTATTAGTCTTTTTTCTTCTGCCCCTAATCGAGTGCTTTTATTGTGTCTATAATTCACGCTAAATATGTGACGCAATGACGCTGTAAATACTTCTTGATATCATCACATATCCACCTCATATTATACCACTTTTTAACTAATTAGCAATTAATTTCCATATTTATTCTATATTCACTGACTATTTGGGTTTTTGTCCTAATTTGCTGTTTGATATGCTTCCCTTACTGCTTTTGACAATTGATCGGTGCAAGAGGTGGGTCTTCTTCCACAGGTAATTCCTGCCAATTTCTCTTCAATTTGTTCCACGGTCCATCCCTCCACTAACTTAGGGATTGCTTTCAGATTGCCATTGCATCCGCCGCCAAGGAATTCTATATTGGTCACGATATTTCCTTCTATATTAAACTTAATATTTCTTGCGCAGGTATTTTCTGTTGTATAGGTATATTCCATATTATAATAATTCCTTTACTTTTTCTTCTACATCACTCATATCAGCGGTAGGTTCAAAACGATATACTGCCTTGCCATTTCTTGCAACTAGAAATTTAGTGAAATTCCATTTGATGTCCGGCAGGTCGGCATAATTCGGATTAGTTCTTTCCATGATACTTTCTAGCATCGGCGTTATTGGATGTTCTGCGTCAAACCCTTCAAATCCTTTTTCTGATACTAAATGCTGAAAAAGTGGATCTGCGCTCTCTCCATTAACCTCAATCTTGGAAAATATAGGAAATGTAATTCCGTATTTAGAATCACAAAAGCTAGCGATTTCTTCATTGTTGCCAGGTGCCTGATTACCAAACTGATTACATGGAAAATCTAAGATTTCAAATCCTTCCTGACCATACTTTTCATACATATCCTGTAACTCATCATATTGTGGTGTAAATCCACATTCTGTTGCAGAATTAAGAATCAGAAGTACTTTACCTTCATATTCTTTTAAGGAAACCACTTCACCATTTTTGTCCAAAACGCTATAATCATATACCTTCATTCTTTTATCCTCCTATAATAATTCTGCTATTTTACTGTCTATTTTTTCAGGTAATATTGTT
This sequence comes from Mobilitalea sp., assembly GCA_049657865.1. GTDB lineage: Bacteria > Bacillota > Clostridia > Lachnospirales > Lachnospiraceae > Mobilitalea. The sequence continues at coordinate 5,913 of JBASOB010000189.1, read as the reverse complement.
GGACCAAATCGTTCTGTGACATTTCCATCACGATCCACTAAAAGTTTCGTAAAGTTCCATTTAATACTGTTTCCCATGATTCCTTTTTTCTGTGATTTTAAATAGGTAAAAAGAGGTTCTGCATTTTCTCCGTTTACATCAACTTTAGAAAACATAGGGAAGGTTACACCGTACCTTGACTGGCAAAAATCTACAATCTCTTCTTCTGTTCCCGGTGCCTGATTACCGAACTGATTACAAGGAAAATCTAAAATCTCAAGACCCTGTGGTTCATACTTTTCATATAGATCTTGAAGTCCTTCATACTGAGGCGTAAATCCACATCCTGTTGCTGTATTAACAATCAGTAATACCTTGCCTTTAAACTTTTCCATCTTAACTGCATTTCCATCTTTGTCTTTTACTACATAGTCATAAATATTCATTTTTTCTTTTCCTTTCGGTTTTGCACTATTTAATTGTACACATCTCTTCTTCAACAATTTAGATTGTACACAATCTATTATTATTTGTCAATACAATCTTGTAATATTTTTTTATTTAAATTTCTGTACTTATCGAAAATCCTTTCCGCTTAATCCCTCTCGCGTCTCTTCACGATTATTATTTAAGATTATTAATCAAGATTGCTCTTCAGGATTACTCATCAAGATTGCTCTTTAGGATTACTCATTAAGATTGCTCTTCAAGATTACTCATTAAGATTGCTCATTAAGATTGCTCATTAAGATTGCTCATTAAGATTGCTCTTCGGGATTGTGCTTCAAGATTACTCTTCAGGACTACTCTTCAGGATTGCTCTTCAAGATTGCCTATTTCGCTGTAGTATAATTATTATTGGCAAAAGGAATAAATAATAGGAAGTTGATAAAAACCTATTTCCTATTATTTGAAAAAACGCTGTATTAATTGTATACTTTAGGAAGACATCACTATCATTATCAATAGATAGTCAGGGTGTCACAATCATCATAAAATAAAGATAATAAAATAAGATAATAAATCTTCCAATTTGAAAAATTTAATCGTTCTCGATTGTATTATAAGTGAAGGGAGTTGATAGAGATGGATTATTCATTCGGTACCAATGAATATATACAGCAGGTGTTAGAAAAATATTCAACCATGCTGATCAAGCTAGCATTTACATATCTCAAAAATATAGCGGATGCGGAAGATGTAACGCAGGACGTCTTTGTGAGTTTAATGAGAAGAGAAAAAGGTTTTCATAGTGACGATCATGAGAAAGCCTGGTTACTGAGGGTTACGATTAATAAGTGCAAAAATCAATTAAAATCAGCACGGAATCGATTAAATGTACCCCTTGAAGACGATATCAGTTACTTTCCGGAGGAACAAAGTGAAGTGCTGCATATCGTAACGGACCTACCAGAAAAATATCGAACCGTCATACATCTATATTATTATGAAGAATATTCAATTAATGAAATAGCGAAAATGCTAGCCAAACGGCCGGCAACAATTGGAACGTGGCTGGCAAGAGGACGAAATTTGCTTAAAAATAAATTAGTAGGAGGATTTGAATATGAATAAAAAAGATTATAAAGATTCGATAGATAAATTATCTATTTCACCGGATTTTAACGAAAAAACTGCTAGAATCATGCAGGAAACCCGAAACAGCAGACAGAAAAATCACTTTGCAGCGAAGAGAATGATCCTTTCCTTTGCCAGCTTAGCTATTATTGTATCTGCCGCCACTTTTGCATTAAATCATGACCGACTATTCCCGGTTAAGGATAGTACGATAGGAAATACTGGTGATTCTTCCGTTCTGTCTGTTGCAACGGAGGCAGGGGGAATTACGGTTCCTGTAACCGAACTTCCGTCTTCTAGCTCCGCCGGAACAAAAGCAGATATGATCGGATTATTTGTGTATCAGGGCAGGGTGTATCTGCAGAGCAATACTTCTTTTATCACAGATGATAATTATGAAGTTGATGAAAATGATATGTTGAAGGTACGTGGCGATTATTTAGGAAGAACCATAGGAACAATAAATGAATGGAGTAAACAAGACGCCTATGCAACAGAATTTGCTTCGACGATCGGCGAAAATGATGTCTATACCGTAAAGGGCTATGACAGCAATCACCGGCTAATGGTGTATTCGGAATACGAAGACGGTTTCAGCTGTGGAATCTATGACAGTTTTGGCGGACAGGTCTTAAACAGCGGTGCAGATTATTTTGACGTATTGAAGCTTCAAGATCATATCGTCTCTTATCAGTGGGAAAGCTATAACAGTTGGAACAATGGGATCGGCAACCGTACAGAGGCAGAAATTGATGACAATTTCAATCAATTCATCGAGGGATTATACACCTCAGTTCCACAAGGTGATATGACCAGTATGTTCACAGAAAATGTAGATTATGACAGCCAGAAGTTTATCTATGTGAAAACTGACAACAATCTGATTACCTGCCTGCGCCTTTTTAAGGGTGGTTATGTGTATGCTCCTGAAGTCGGTTTCTTCCAGGTGGAGCAAAGTGTATTTGATGCTTTTTGGAATACTTTACCCGTTACCGCTTCGGAGACCATTACCGCAGCACCGACAGATACTTCAACTGATGTGGCAGCTCCCGTTACTGTTATGATAGATTCGACCTCATATCCTGTCGGCACTGCTTCCATTACTTTATATATAATCAACAGCAGTGCCGAAGACATGTATTATGGTGCTGACTATAGCATTGAAGAATTTACGGATAATTCTTGGAGCGTCGTTCCCGCTACCGCAGATTTAATGTTTATTGAAATTGCTTATCTTCTTGATGCTAATTCGAAACAGGAATTTGTCATTGATCTCAGTCAGTTGAATCCAAATCTTGCGGCCGGCAGTTATAGGATCGTTAAGAATATCAACGGAAGTCCGTTCTATGTTGAATTTGAACTGACGAATTAATCTTGCTGAAGCAATGATTCTGATTCAAATAAAAGCTAGCGAAGACTCGTATTTATGCGATCTTTGCTAGCTTTTATTATTTCTATATCTATTTATTTACTAAAATCAGTCCATTAATTTTACTATTTACCTTCTTCCTTGGAATGCTCTGTGACACGCATGTGTGCTTCTCTCATTCTTATCACTGCCAGAATATTAGAAACCATTAAAATCGATTCCGTTACACAGCCTACATAAGCCATGACTGAAACATTATAGATGATCCAAAACACTGAGGCAATGATTGCTCCAATACGGATATACTGTGGATTGTCGTGAAAAGAGGCAATCACATAGACAAGAGATCCAATAATAGGAAACAAGCTAATCATGCTGTTCCATGTCAAAACCCCTACTATAATATAGGCAATGACAAATATAATCAGAAATTTCTTACTATTTTCCTTCTTATTCACAAAAACAACTGACTTTATGATTCCAAGGATATTAACTCCAAGTCCTGAATATCCTCCCAAGAGCAGATACTGAACGGAATATAAGATACTGCTTCCAATCTGTACCCCTAATATCTTTTTCCGGTCCCTGCACCAAAAACTGATTAATACTACGATAAATGCGAATATTGCGATTATTTGTGCGATATAATATGACATATGATTTCCTTTCAAAAAAAATAAGGATCTCAGAGTTTTGTATAAACTCTAAAATCCTTACGTTAGTAGTGCAGTCGAGGGGACTTGAACCCCTACCCAAGTAATATGGACTAGATCCTTAGTCTAGCGCGTATGCCAATTCCGCCACGACTGCAAAGAACCATTTGAATCAGACAATCGAAACATTAATGTTTCCGATGTACTGTTCGTTTGTGCGCTAGATTATGTCCAGCGAACGAATTTTATTATAACAAAGATAGCACTAAAATACAATACCTAAATCATAATAATTTTTTGATTTTTTTGATTACTTTTTAATTTTGATTTTAGGTTTTTAGTTAAGCTGAGTGGAGCGATATCGTTCTCTCTGTATTTCTGCTTAACTGACTGACGAACCCCACGCAGCAGGAGAATCGCTTCCTATTCCTCATATAATTCGCCACTATTTTCCTTATTTAATGTACCTTCTAATTCTATCATTAAAAACTTTGTTAAGGAATCAACTACCGGACGATGCTTTGTACCTTTTGGAACTATAACGAATTCTCCTTCTTTTACGCGGAGCAATCCTTCCTCTGTTTCTAGTTGAAATGTGCCTTCTATTACAAAAAACATTTCATCCGACTGTTCATGTACATGCAAATCCAGCGTACGATTTTCAACACGTACGACACTAAGTATGTGTTGATTAAGCTGACCTATTTTCTTGTAGACATATAACTCATCAATTGCATTAACTTCCTTTTTCAAATTTACGACTTCCATCATTTTCTTATGCTCCTTCCAAATGAGAGTCCCCTGTAATGATATCTCATTGAGTCCTTCTATCAGATATTCTATCATATTGTTATCACGCAGACTAGCAGAATTAATTCAGGAATCTGTATCATATTCCTTTATACACAAAACGGGTTCAAAGTTTATTACAAACTTTGAACCCGTTTTAATAGTCTTAAATCACCCAAGAGAATATATATTCCGTATTCTGAGGCATTTGAATTTCAGGAACAGCGATTTTCTCAAATCTTCCCGGCAATTCTTTTTCTTCCGCAGCCAGATGAAAATGACATGCTGCTATTCCCATATCAATTCTTTGTATATCAAAACCCAATCGGTTGCTATAGCCTGGTGTCTTCGCTTCATAGAAATGAAATCCCTGCTTGTTGCGGACAATCCGCCAAGGCTGCTTGTTTGATGCGGAAGGTGCAAGACGTAGCATCTCAAGTGGGAAACTATATTCAGCTGCTTCAGACTGTGTCAGTGGCTTGGAGAAATCATTTTCATAAAAGAGTTCACTCCAATCCTTACGTTTGTCCGACTGAGCAAATCTGCGGACGAGCGTATCAGCTATACTCTTTTTCCCGAGTGGATACCCAATCGGTGAGATTGCCGGAAGAAGCTCGTTCTCCTTTAGATTCATCGCTGCTGCAAAGTCACTGCGCTTGAAGGTACCTCCGAGCCAACAGGTCCCCATGCCCAGAGACGTGATATATAGAATGAGTTTCTCGAAAGAGTAGCCTAATGCTTCCAGTGATAATTCACCTTCTGCAACTGTTGCTCCCATATATTCATTTGCTCCTTTTATTACTCCATATGTACCCAGCTTTGCATTAGAAGATGCCAACTCAGTATACAATATCTGAAATGATACCTTAATTGAAAATGGATTTGTCAGAGATGCGATGTATGCATCAATCAAACTATTTTCCTTCGTAGCAAGTGGTCTGACTTCATATGTTCTGACACTCGTACGCGCTTTCACGGTCTGTTCAACAGGAAATTTCCCTTTCATTTTGTTTTACCTCCCAAATCGTTATTTATGTTGCCTATTTTTTCTCTGTATCTTATTGCTAATATCATATTACCATTTTTCAAAATGTACTCTGTCTGCTTTATAACGATCCACGAACTCATTCTTCTGTCCATCCTCCGGGTAACCTACGGAAATCAGTGCAAATGGCTTAATATTCATCGGCAGGTCGAACAATTTACGTACATTATCAGATACGGAATCTGCGGTTGCAACACCCATCCATACTCCGCCAAGATCCAGATGAACTGCTTCTAATAAGATATTCTGTGTAGCTGCACTCAGATCCTGCTCCCAGGCGGTTGGAACTTTGAGCGTATTATTATCTGCTAGCAGAACGAATGTTACGGCCGAACTTTCCACCGGCTTTGCATAGGGTGATACTTGAGCTAGCTTTAGTAAGCTCTCTCTTTCCTTGATAACGATAAATTCCCATGGCTATTGGTTTGCAGCAGAAGGTGCCTGCATTGCTGCTCTGAGTAATTTCTCAATCTTCTCTGGTTCTACTTCCTGATCCTTAA
>JBASOB010000188.1:0-1892 GCA_049657865.1 Mobilitalea sp. | reverse complement strand
TAAGGAACAATACTATTTAGCTTGAAATTATAGATTTGGACAGGCAAATGTGTGGTTTACCGAGGAGAGCACAGAAAATAAATTATTTCAAGGATATTTGAAAACATTGATTGATATGTATCCAAATGAGTTGACTTCAGAGTGATTTATGTACAGGGAGATAAAATGGGAAGAAAAGAAGAAATATTAGTATATTGTAAGCGAATAGGAATGCCAGCTACAGTTGTACAAATAATAGCAGCAATTTGTCCTGGAAAACCACAACCATATCTAAATCATTATGTATTAGATCTTGTAAAAGAAAAGAAATTAATAAGAAATGATGATGTGAGTCCATATACAGTAAGAGTACCGATAGAAGGAGAAGAAATAACTGAGGTAAAAGATTACTCTCATAAGGGTGGCTGGTCAAAAGTAACTATGAAACGAGATGATATTTGTACACCAAGCTGCCAAGAGGCTGAAAAGTATATACAGGGCTGGGAATTACTAGAAAATTATAAAATACAGGAGAATGCGCTGAATAAACTTTTTTTAGAAACATTTCCTGAAAATAAAACGCTTGAAGATATTCTCATTAAAGTATCTACGTTAAATGCATTTTATAGTACGCATATTAAAAACGTATATTCCGTGGCGAAAAGTATCATGGAACTTGATATAGATGAAAGACTCAAAGCAGGAGATGTTACATTGGTTCAGGATATAGCCCCTTATAAAAAAACAGATGGTCGTGAAATAAACAATTATTCGTTTGCAACAAAATATTGCAGTCACCACAATCCAAAGGAATATGCTATTTATGACAGTTACGTAGATTCCATATTAAAATATTTCAAAAATGTTGATGGATTCTGTGAATTTGGGACGAATGATTTAAAGGACTATGCATGTTTTAAATCAGTTCTTCTTAAGTTCAGAAAATTCTATGGATTAGATCAATTTGATTTGAAGTTGTTGGATCGTTACTTATGGCAATTAGGAAAAGAAAAGTTTCCAAAGAAATACTATAATTAAGAGGTTATCATATGGAAAATACGAATAAATCAAGTTCTTTAGAACAGGCAGAAGCAGAAAAAGTGATATTTAAAGAATTGGAAGCTATCCTTAAAATCCCTCTTATAGCAAATCCTAAAATTTATTTGGCAGATAATGTATTTACATATATTCAACCGGATTTTTATTCAGAAGATGAGGCAATCGTAGGCGAAATATTTGCTCATATTGGAAAACCTAAGAAAGCACAAGATAATAAGATTGCCAATGATATTTTGAAGATGCTTTTACTAGAAAAAGTACAGAACAAAACATATCGTAAAATAATAGTAATCTGTGATGAACATGAGGAGAAGAAATTACAAGGATTGTCAGCCTTAGCAGAAAGCATTAGACAGTTTGGAATTGAAATAATTCGAATAGATATTCCAGAGCAGATTAAGAACAAAATTATTGATGCGCAGAGTAGACAAAAAATGATTAATCTTTAAGCACTTCTATGTTGGAGTGTGATGATGTTGTCGGTATTTATGGATATTGCAATATGCTTGAAATCCTTCATGGAGATGATCTAGAGGAAAAAGAATCTATGAAAGAATGGGCAAGATGTATGGGGTGGACTGGAAGAAAGATTAATCCAAATAATATTTTATAGGTGAAATTAAAAGATAAAGTTTGCTGCTTGGGTGTTTAGTTTATGAAATATAATTTGACCAGAAGAAAAGAGTATCTTCTGGTCAATCCCTAGTCAAGCATCTTAAATGTGGAATTCCTAGATAATTAACTCTCAAAGTTATTTTTTGGACTAGAAAAACTTGGGAAAATGCCCACTTCCAGGCAAAAAACAGTCGATTTTCATTGCATTTTGTGACAAAATGTGGTATTATTTAAGAGAG
>JBASOB010000187.1:0-2180 GCA_049657865.1 Mobilitalea sp. | reverse complement strand
AAATAAGTTTTTTCCTCATCACCGATACCTCCTTGTATTGTGACTATCATCCATCCTTGTATCTTTTGGATTTTTTTATCTAGCAAACAATTTTCACTATTATTATTTATAATCTATAGAATTATATCGGCACTTTTCATCGTAATTCTTAGTCTGAATTTAATGCTATTAATTATTTTCCATTTTTAAGTTATTCAAGTAGTAGTTTCAATATGATATTTCATTTTATTTTTCTATCATTAATTATCTTATAACGATATATCGAATTCAATGTAATAATTAGCACGAAAAAAGCAGCTATCGATAGCTGCTTTTTTCAAATCTCGTTGAAATATCTTGTAAGTAAACTTATTCTGATTTCAGATTCGCAATTGTTCTAATTCTTGCTCCGGGAGGTAATGCTCCCATCACTACTTCTTCCCAAGATGTTCCTATTATAGAATCCATAATAACGATTACGCCTCTGTCCTCTTGCGTTCTAATAAGTCTTCCACATCCCTGTTTTAATTTAAGCCCCATTTCAGGATAATCTATAGTAATGATCGGATCTAATTTTTGTTCAATTGCTTCTTTTCGTTGGATTACAGTCAACGGATCTAGTGAAGGGAATGGTAACTGCCAAATAATAAGCATCGTAAGCGCTTCTCCCGGCACATCAATCCCTTCCCATAAATTTGCACCAATCAGTACCGAAGTCTTTACTTCTTTAAATTTTTGAACAAGATATCCCATATCTCCTTCCCCTTCGCATAAAACCTCGAAAGATAATGGATATCCCTTTAATTTTCGTTTAATTTTTCGAACTTCTTGCAGAGAATTTGTAAGTATGAGAGCTCGTCCTTCATTTTTATTTAGTAGCGTCACTAATTTTTCTATGTTTTTGGTAAAGTTTACTTCTCTTCTCTTGCCTGATATATCTTCTATCTTTTTGTCAGACTTATCTTCTATCCCTTTGTCAGACATATCTTCTATCCCCTTGTCAGACGCATCTTCTATCCTTGTTCGTGACTCAGTCAAATAAACAACTACTTGTTGCTCTAAATCGAAAGGACTTCCCACTGTAGATGTTGAAGGTTTTTCTAGCCCAAGTGTTCGAGCAAAGTAGTTGAAATCACCTTGATTACTTAAAGTTGCTGAGGTTAATACCACCGGCAATCCTTTATTGAATAAATCATGGTTCAGCATTTCATTAATATTTCTTGGAACAACCCAAAAGCTTCCATCCAGCTGATCTACCCAAGTTATCGCATCTTTACTTTTATTTCTACAAAAATGGTCCAGTGCCACGATTGATCTTTCAATCTGACCTTCATATGCTTGTATTTGGCTTGTTGGCAAAGCCTCTGAATAAAGTTCCTGTTCAATGTGCATTTCTAGGAGAATATGATCTAGTGCCGTGCGGAAGGTATTTGCTGCTTTCAGTAAGATATCGTTGATTCTAATGGATTGACGTTTGGAACCTTCGTCCGCTATAACTGAATTCTCTAAATATGCAAAAAAATCATCGGATGCTTGTAACATCGCAGTCATAGTTACACTTAATGATTCCCTAACTCCCTGTATTTCTTGAAGTGAAAAAAGCATATTGTCTATTTCGTCTTTATTAATCCAATGTCCTGCCTGCATAGCCGCGGGAAGGAGTATCTTATGTCCTTCATCGAAAATGACAGCCGAATAACTTGGAAGTATCGTCAATTCCCCATTACTAGTTCTACTCTTCCGCGTCCATAAATCATGAAAAAAGATATTATGATCTACGATAATTAAATCTCTCGTTGACCTGTAATGTTCTCTTGCTTTCACCAGTTTACAAAAACCACGGTTCAAGCAAATATCACAACTCATTGATTCGTTCCACCCAATCAACTTCCAGATACGATCCGGAATGGTCGGTATTTCCGAACGTTCTCCTCTATCCGTTTGATTAATCCACTGATTAATTTCGCTCGACATTGTGTTAAAATCTTCATTATTTTCATCTACCCGCACATCACAGATATACTGATGTGGATCCTTTGCCATCCTGGCATCAATCTCTAATCCAAGAAGTTCAGAGAGCTTACTGATATCTCCCTCATCTCCTGCTAACTGCTCTTGCAGTGCTGTTGTAGCACATGCAATCACGACAGGCTTCCCGCTAAAGCGCGCATAGGCAATTGCTGATAGCAAGTAAGCAATTG
>JBASOB010000186.1:0-13420 GCA_049657865.1 Mobilitalea sp. | reverse complement strand
GGATTTATCGCAGTATCAATGGGCGAAGGTTTGGATGAGATATTTACTGGTCTTGGAGTTGATTATATTATAAGCGGCGGACAGACGATGAATCCTAGTACTGAGGACATGCTGAATGCGATAAGTGCAGTGAATGCAGATACTATTTTTATATTACCGAACAACAGTAATATAATATTGGCAGCGGAGCAAGCAAAGCAATTAACAGAAGACAAAGAAATTTATGTAATACCTTCTAAGACGGTACCTCAAGGAATAACGGCTGTAATCAATTTCGTCTATGATAAGTCGGCGAAAGAGAATGCTGCAAGAATGACCGAAGAGATGAAAAAAGTAAAATCAGGGCAGGTTACTTATGCAGTAAGAGATACTAGTATAGATGGAAAAGAAATTAAGCAGAACAATATTATGGGTATCGGTGATAAGACGATTTTATCTGTCGGAACAGAAATTAAAGATACTACAATAGAATTGATTGAGTGCTTAACGGATGAAGACTCAAAATTGATCAGCTTGTATTATGGCAATGATGTAAGCGAAGATGATGCCAATGAGTTAGCTGATAAAATCATGGAGTTATATCCTAATTTAGATGTAGAAGTCCATTATGGTGGACAACCCATCTATTATTATGTTCTGTCAGTGGAATAATAGAATGAAATTGCATTTGGCGGATACCGAGTGCTATGAATATATGCTTTAAAAAAGTGGTTCGTGAGAAAAAGCGGACCACTATTTATATATAAACTATTAAATTAGTTGATGAATGAAATAATATGGCTGATTATCATTAGTATATCATAATTTAGCAACTGGAAAATCAGAAGACAATCTAAAGATTGAAAGGATATGCAACTATGGATAAAGCAAGAATTCCGAAACCAGGCGAGATCTATAATCATTTTAAAAATAGGCTATATCAAATTATTACGGTGGCTGTTAATACCGAAACAGGGGAATTGATGGTTGTCTATCAAGCATTATATGGAGATTTCAAAACATATGTAAGACCGATAGATATGTTTATGAGTGAAGTGGATCATAAAAAATATCCCGAGGTAAAACAGAAATATCGTTTTGAACGACGTATCTTAGAAGAAAGCAGCAAAGATACGAGTGTAAAAACTGTGAAGCAGGAACCCTTGGAGAGCATGCCTGTAAAGGAAGAACCTACAATTGCTGCTGTTCATAAAACGGAGGATGAGCTTAACAACAAAGCACAGGCACCAATCACTCCTAAGGAGGGTGAAGTGAATTCACTTATTATGGAGTTTTTAGATGCAGATTCGTATGCAAGGAAACTTGAAATTATACAGACTAATCTTAAAAAAATTGATAACCGAATCGTTAATGATATGGCAGTAGCCCTGGACTGTACCATCGATGAGGGACCGCTAGAGGAAAGAATACAGGGAATCACTACCTGTCTTTTGGCGAAGGGTAGATTTGAAGATAAGAGATTAAGATAGTAGATAAGAGATTAAGATAGTAGATAAGAGATTAAGACAGCAGATTACGACAGTAGTTTAAGACAACAGATAAAGACAACAGATAAAGACAACAGATAAAGACAGTAGATAAAGACAGCAGATGAATATAATTAAGAGAAAAGTAGATCATAATAATATTTTGCTGTAGCGGAATAACAATACAAATTTCAATATACAGAGCAGAAAAGCCCTTAAGTCTTTGATAAACTAAGACTTAAGGGCTTTTATCATGTGCCACGATTGAAGGACCATAAACAGTATCTTCTTTCTAGGATTATTTATTAATGATACATTGATAGTAGAAGATGAATATAAATCTGTATAACCTGAACATCTTCTATTCTAGATTAAGTTTTTTCTTAAAGATTAGATCAGTTCCTAAATAATAGATTACTGTTGTTACTAGTAGAAATAGAATGGAGAAAGGCATTACGATATCCGGTAGAGAACTAAACTCATTGAATCGGTAATGGTTGCTCAAGCCGACTAGTGCCAATACTAAAGTTGAAAGAATCTGTATTACGGTTGAAATAACGATATATGCTCCAAAAGAACCAAGTACCTTATGTCCATTGAAGAGCTGCCCAATTGCGATTGAGAAATAAATCTCAAGTATACTGTTAATTAAAGCAATGAGGAAGAGCAAAATAAATTCAATGATTAATATGGTTACCTTACCTTGAAAAGCAACTTCTAATTCTGCAAAGGCAAGAGAAAAGCCTTCCTGAAGTTTGACAAACCTTTCAGGTGTAATAAAGAGACAGAAGATGGAGGCTGCAACTCCGATAACACTGGCAAATGTCCACAACATGGAAGCGAATAGTTTGGAATTGATTAATTCACTGCTTTTTGCTGGTAAAGTAAACATTAGATAACCTTCATCCGTCATTAGGTTCTTATAAAAACGTAAAATAATAATGACAAAGGAAACAACAATAATAGCAATAATGGATATGACATAGATGAAAGAAATGATTCCCGGGATGATGGATAAAACGCCCGTAAATATATCAAGATTGATTACAATACGATCCATCAAAGTCATAACAGCTAATACTAAATATAATGGCAGCAATAATCTTGCTGTTGCTTTAAATTCATGCTTAAATAATTTTCCTAGCATTTGAATACCTCCCTAAATAATGTATCAACAGATTTACCTTCATTCTGACGGATATCGTCTACGGAAGACTGAAGTGTTACGACACCATCTTTAATGAAAATCACTTCATCGAGTACTTTTTCAATATCTGCAATCAAGTGGGTGGAAATGAGTACGGTAGCATTCTCATTATAATTGGATATGATCGTGTTCAGGATATAATCTCTGGCAGCAGGATCAACGCCTCCAATTGGCTCGTCCAGACAGTATAAGTCAGCTTTACGACTCATTACTAGGATCAACTGAACTTTTTCCTTGGTTCCCTTTGATAAAGTCTTCATTCTTCTTCTTGAATCCAAATGAAGATGCTCCAGCATTTCATAAGCTCGCTTAGAATCAAAGTCCGGGTAAAAGTCCTGGAAGAATTCAAGTGCGTCTGCGATACGCATCCATTCCGGTAAATATGTTTTCTCAGGAAGATAAGATACGATTTTCTTTGTATCTACACCAGGTAGTTTGCCATCAATCAACAGAGTCCCCTCAGTTGGTACTAATAAACCATTGATTAATTTGATTAATGTGGTTTTACCGCTTCCGTTTGGACCTAAAAGTCCGATGATACGGCCTCGTTCCAAGGTTAAATTGACATTGGAAAGAGCAGTAATCTTTGAAAAATTTTTAGTAAGTGATTTACACTCTAATATTGCACTCATTAACTTACTCCCATCTGCGTTACACGCTTAAAATTCGTTTTTAACAATATCTGATATTAGTGTTAGTGTTTCGGTTGGCTGAAAACCAATCTGTCTCATACGGTCTAAAAAATCCATAATCTGAGATTTGGCAGATTGACCTTTTAATTTTACTATTACCTGTCCGTCTGCGGTAATGAATTTACCACTGGTACGGTTTGTGCTGACAAGTCCGATTCGCTCAAGCTCAGCTAAAGCTTTCTGCATCGTATTCGGATTAACAGCTGCATCTGCCGCCAAATCTCTTACAGATGGTAATTTATCACCTGGCTTATAATATCCTGAAATGATGCTGGCCTGTATCTGCTCGATTAGCTGTAAATAAACAGGTCGTTCTGAATTAAGATCCCATTGCATTGTTACAACTCCCTTCGTTGAATTATTGTATCGTTGTATTAAGTGGTTAAGACAATAATACAATGATACAATTAGAATGTCAAGAGTTATTTTGAAAAAATATAATTATTTTTTAATGATTCAAATAATTGAAAATTATATTTTGTGTTTGTCATATTGATTTTAGAGTAATTTTATTGTGCTTTTCACCAAAGATAAGCTATAATAATATTTATGAGAAAAAGGGTAGAGACTGGAGGCAGAACAATGGATGCCAACGATAATATCAAAGTAATCAAGGGAATCGGAGAAAAGACGGAAAAATTATTCCAAAAGCTAGGAATAGAAACAGTGCAGGATTTACTGGAACATTATCCGAGAGGTTATGAAGAATTTAATCCGCCATCAGCAATCCGTTCTATCATGGAAGGAACGACAGTTGCGATTGAAGCATCTCTGCTCATGACACCGAAGGTTAAGAAAATTAGAAATCTTCAAATCGTCAGCGTTCAAGTAAAAGATTCTTCTGGCACTATGTTCTTAACTTGGTTTAATATGCCTTTTTTACAGAAGACGCTGCACGCAGGATACCGCTATATCTTCAGGGGGAAAGTCATCCGTAAGAATGGAATGCTTGTAATTGAACAACCAGGAATTTACCTGAGAGAAGATTATTATAGATTGCTTAAAGTACTTCAGCCGGTTTATCCACTGACAGAAGGAGTAACGAACGGGGCAATATCAAAAGCAGTAAAACAGGTCTTGTCAGAACTTGAATTTGCAAAGGATTATATACCAAAAACGATTGCAAAAGATTTTGTGCTCATGGACCGCACGAAGGCGATTCGAGAAGTACATTTTCCAAAAGACCGGGACCGCATGATGAAGGCGAGACAAAGATTGGTTTTTGATGAGTTTTTCTTGTATTCCTTAGCACTACGAAAACTAAAAGACAAAAAGGCTCTCATACGTTCTGAATACCCGATGACAGAACCGGAAGAATGTAATCAGTTGATAGATTCCTTCCCTTATCAGTTGACCAAGGCACAACTGACCGTATGGGAGGAAGTGAAGACTGACCTGACCGGAGATTATGTCATGAATCGCTTGATTCAAGGAGATGTAGGCTCTGGAAAAACGGTTCTTGCAGTACTGGCTATTCTAATGGCAGTGAAGAATGGCTATCAGGCAAGCTTTATGGTCCCAACTGAGGTACTTGCCAAGCAGCATCTGAAATCCCTGACAGGGATGCTGGAACCTTTTGGAGTGACAATAAACCTCTTGGTAGGATCGATGAAAGCGAAGGAGAAAAGAGAAACCTATGAGAAAATCAGAACTCATCAAACGGATATTATTATAGGTACCCATGCCCTGATTCAAGAAAAGGTGGAATATGACCGGTTAGGACTTGTTATTACGGATGAGCAGCACCGTTTCGGTGTCAAGCAAAGAGAAGCCTTAATGAATAAAGGTGGCAATCCTCATGTTCTTGTTATGAGTGCAACACCGATTCCTAGAACATTGGCAATTATTCTATATGGAGATCTGGATATTTCCGTGATAGACGAGCTGCCGGCAGAGCGACTGCCGATTAAGAATTGTGTAGTTGATACGAATTACCGGCCCAGTGCTTACCGGTTTATTGATAAACAGGCAGCTATGGGAAGGCAGACTTATGTAATCTGTCCTATGGTAGCTGAGAGTGAAGTGATGGAGGCGGAGAATGTAATGGATTACTCAGAGCGTCTGAAAGAAGAGCTCTCATCTGAAGTATCCGTAGAATATCTTCATGGAAAAATGAAAGCAAAGGATAAAAACGATGTAATGGAACGTTTTTCCGAGGGAGATATTGATGTTCTTGTATCAACAACGGTTGTCGAAGTCGGGGTAAATGTTCCCAATGCATCTGTTATGATGGTAGAAAACGCAGAACGCTTCGGGCTGGCTCAGCTGCATCAGTTAAGAGGTCGTGTAGGACGCGGGGAATATCAGTCTTATTGTATCTTTGTTTGTGGCAGCAGCAGTAAAGAAGCCTGGGAACGGCTTGAAATATTGAATAAATCAAATGATGGATTCTTCATCGCCGGAGAGGATTTGAAGCTTCGTGGACCGGGAGACATTTTTGGAATTCGACAGAGTGGAGATATGGATTTTAAGCTGGGCGATATTTTCACAGATGCAAGTATCTTAAAAGGTGCTGCCGAAGCGGTTAAGTGTCTAAGGGATGAGGAAGTGGATGCGATTTTTGCAGCAAATCCATATTTGGAGGAGAAAATACTATATAAAAACTCTGGCACTTTATAAAGAAGCTAATGGTAATGTTAAGCAGTATATTGTATAATAACAGAAACGGTTTTACTTAAAATTACAAAGAAGGTATTATATGGTAAAAATGTGGAATGAAACAATTCGAAATAGAACCAGCGATTCAGTGCTGTCTGTGATTATTCCTGTATATCAGGAGGGAAGTCACATTTACAGTTCTATCGGTGTGGTTGAAAATGTTTTAATTAAGAATCATATTCCGTATGAATTTATTCTGGTGGATGATGGATCAAGAGATAATTCCTGGGAAGAGATAAAAAGGCTTGCAGAAGGAAATGAGCATATTACTTCTCTGCGGCTGAGTAGAAATTTTGGCAAGGAATCTGCAATCTGTGCAGGACTGGAATATGCTGAGGGTGACATGATCCTGGTTATGGATGCAGACCTGCAGCATCCACCGAAGCTGATTCCGGAGATGGTGAAAGCTTGGAGGGAAGAAGGCGTAGACGTAGTAGAAGGCATTAAGAATTCGCGCGGTAAAGAAAATATTATCTACCGAATTTGTGCAAAAGCTTTTTACAAGATAATATATAAAACCTCAGATATTAATTTGGGAAATGCGTCGGATTTTAAATTACTGGACCGCAAAGTAGTAGAGGCCTGGAAGGAGATGCCGGAACGGGCTATCTTCTTTCGTGGTATGTCCGCCTGGCTGGGATACGACCGAAAACAGATTCCGTTTGATGTCGAAGACAGGGTGAATGGTAAATCAAAATGGTCCTTATATCGATTAATGAAGCTGGCAATCAATGCGATTACTTCGTACACCTCTGCACCGCTGCACTGCATCACGATACTTGGGATCGTCATGTTCTTTGGTACGATAGTACTTGGAATTCAGACTTTATATATGAAGTTTGCAGGTAAAGCAACTTCAGGATTTACCACAGTGATTCTTCTACAGCTGTTAATCGGAAGTTCCATTATGATCAGCTTGGGAATGATAGGAATCTATTTGGCTAAAATATATAAAGAAGTAAAAGACAGGCCGAGATATTTGATTTCAAAATGTATAAAAGGCGGTGAAAAGAAATGATCGGTCTTCTCTATATTCTTTTGAGCTTTACTTTAGGATGGACCATCTGTACGTTTACCTTCCCAAACCTAAGGAAGATTACAGAGAAATCTTATGATATGAGAAAAATCTCTTGTAGTCCATATCTATTACTTCTGCCGGTATGGTATGTAGTAGGAACTTTGGTAATTACTTGGTCGACTTATCTTGTTGCTTCCATATTTGGTGAAAGTAAAACTCCATTATTATATGCCAATGCAATTGTAATGCCGGTCGTATTAATAATTTCAGCAGTTGCTATGTATTATAGAAGGAATAAGAAGGAAAATACGATTATTCCGTTCAAGGATATGTTTACAGCAGATAAAAAGATTCGGATAGTTGAACTTATACTTTTGGCGTCACTTCTATTATTAGCAGTAATATTAATGTGGAGAACCTTTTTTATCAGAGATAACCAGTTATATATCGGTGTTTCTGTTTTTAGCGATTTTTCACCGCATATTGGAATGATACGGTCTTTTTCCTATGGCAATAATTTTCCGACACAATATCCGCATTATGCAGGAGAAGATATCAGATATCATTTCATGTTTCAATTCCTGACCGGTAATTTAGAGTTCTTGGGATTGCCTCTTGACGCTGCATTTAATATACCTAGCGTAATCAGTTTGGTCAGTGCATTTTTGATGTTATACCTAATGACTTTAAAAATAACCGGTAAAATCGGTGCAGGAATCTTAGCATGTTTATTCTTTGCTTTTAGAAGCTCCAAAAGTTTGTTTACTTATTTAGCAAACCTACCTGAAAAAACAGATATTCTTTCTACCTTAATAAATAATACCAGCTTTATTGGAGATACACCGAATGAAAACTGGGGATTGTGGAATTTGAATGTGTATTGCAACCAAAGGCATCTAGCCTTGGGGCTGACCGTAATGTTTTTTGTGATTATCGTGTTCTTACCTCAGGTATATCATATGTTTGAGAATTTAAAGCAATTGCGTTTTGAACAGGAAAGCCGGAAAAAGAAGAAAACGGATATAAGCTTATTCTCTAAATTAATTGAGCGGATAAAAGTAATCTTTTTTACGAAAGAAGGTTGGGCGATTGTTGATATGAAACAATCGGTCGCGATCGGTATTCTTCTTGGCAGTTTATCCTTCTTCCATGGTTCGGCTGTGATCGGCTGCTTATTGGTATTGTTTGTCATGGCAGTATTATCTCAAAGGAGACTTGAGTATGCAGTAGCAGCAATGATTGCAATCACGATGTCCTTATTGCAGACCCACTTCTTTATAGAGGGATCCGCGGTATCTACAAAATTACTATTTGGATTCATTGCAGAAATTAAGACATTTTTTGGCGTAGCATCTTTCCTCGAGCGATTACTTGGAATCCTTCCTTTTGTCATACTAGCAGCGTTCTCGCTAGAAAAAGGGGTAGGACGATACTTAATCTTAGCATTTAGTATGCCGCTCGTATTTGCACTTACCGTCTCCATGACAATTGATGTTACCGTAAATCACAAATATATCATGATGAGCTGCATTCTTCTGGGGGTCTTTGCAGCCTCGTTAATTACAAAGATGATGGAGAAGAAGGATCTGCTACTGAGATTGATAGGACTTATCCTAATCGCTGCCCTCACATCAACAGGAATTTATGATTTTGCAACAGTAATTAAGAAAAATACTTCGGAAACAGCAATTGTACTGGATTTAGAAGATCCTTTAACCGATTGGATTAATGAAAACAGTGATTCAAATGATATCTTCCTAACTTCAAATTATACTATAAATCAGGTGGTATTAGGAGGAGCAATGCTATATGAAGGCTGGCCTTATTATCCTTGGTCTGCAGGATATAATACGGATCTTCGAACTCTGAAGGTAGCAGAAATGTATGAAACTCCAAATACAGAGACATGGAAGGTTTTTGTAAAAGAGAATAATATTCGCTTTATTATAGTTGATCATGATAACAGAGTAAGTGAGGATTATGTAGTGAATGAAACTAACATTGCGGCTGCTTTTGAATGTGTTTACTCTGAAGGGGAAGGCGAATGGACTACAAATATCTATGACACTCAGAAACCACTTCCATAAACTTGAGAATATAGTAATAAATTCTGAAATAATATGACACAAATTTATCATGATTATACAATATGATAATTATTATGTAATTGAGAATTACAAGAATAATCTGGCATGAATCCTAAAATGAGTACATAAAGTACCTATTTCAAGATTCTTCTGAGTATTTGCGATACCGAAGTACAGAATTATGTTAGCTTAACTGGAAAAGATGATAGAAGAGGAGCTATATTATGAATTTTAAATATGTAATAGTTGGTGCAGGTCTGGCAGGATTGACCATGGCAGAGAGAATTGCGAATGTCCTAAATGAAAAAGTCCTGGTGATTGAAAAAAGGAATCATATTGGCGGCAATGTATATGATTCTTATAATGATGACGGAATTCTAATCCATAATTATGGACCTCATATCTTTCATACGAACGATCACGGTGTATATGAATATCTATCAGAATTTACAAAATGGAATGATTTCTGGCATAGGGTATTAACCTATGTGGATGGTAACTTAGTTCCGATGCCGATTACAGTAGAGACGATTAATAAACTATATAATTTGAATTTGGACTGTTCTCAGGTGGAAGAGTTCTTGAAGAATCAAGCGGTAGAAATCAAAGAAATAAAAACCAGTAAAGATGTTGCACTTAGTAAGGTTGGTCAGGATATTTATGAGAAAATATTTGAAACTTACACAAAAAAACAATGGGGCGTTGATCCGGCAGAACTGGATACATCTGTTATTTCTAGGATTCCAATTCGATTAAACCGGGATACCAGATATTTCAATGATAAATACCAAGGTATGCCAACCCATGGTTATGCTAAAATGTGTGAGAAGATGATTGCGAATAAGAATATTAAAATCATGTTGAATACAGATTATCAGGAAGTAATTAAGGATATCACTTATGAAACTCTTATTTATACCGGATCAACAGATGAATTTTTTAAGTACAGACATGGCAAGCTTTCTTATCGCAGCGTGAATTTCGTGTTTGAGACCCATGACAAGCAGGAATATCAGGAAGCTCCGGTAGTGAATTATCCAAATGAATATGATTATACAAGAATTACAGAATATAAGAAATTAACCTGGCAGCAGCATAATAAGACGACAATTGGCAAAGAATTCCCATGCGCAGAAGGAGAACCCTATTATCCATTCCCAACGAAGGACTGCAAGGAACAATTTGCATTATATGAAGAAGACATGAAGAAAGAAAGTAATGTTATCTTCCTTGGACGCCTGGCAGAATATCGCTATTATAATATGGATGCAGTAATTCGAAGAGCAATCGATACTTTTGAAAGTTTGAAGTCTAATAACGCGTAATTCGGAATAAGAATTAAGATAACGGAGGAATCATTGTGGATAAATTGTATATTATAATTCCAGCTTATAATGAAGAAGCAAATATTAAAACGGTGATAAAAGATTGGTATCCTGTCGTAGAGAAGATTGGTAATGGGAGCAAGTTAGTCATTATTAATGATGGAAGCCGAGATTCTACTTATCCTATTATGCAGCAGGAGGCAAAGAACCTGCCGTCTTTTGAACCAATCACAAAACCTAACGGTGGACATGGTGCCACAATTCTTTATGGATATCATTATGCCATTGATGCAGGAGCTGATTATATCTTTCAGACGGATTCGGATGGACAGACCCTACCGGAAGAATTCTGGGCTTTTTGGAAAATGCGGAAGGATTATGACATGGTCATAGGGCATAGAAAAGGAAGACAGGATGGATTTTCTCGGATTATAGTAACGAAAACCTTGAAATTCGTATTGAATTTATGTTTTCGCGTCAATATAAAGGATGCCAATACTCCGTTCCGACTGATGAAGGCAGAAGTTCTTAAAAATCAGATTGAACTTATCCCAGCAGACTATAATCTCTCCAATGTAATTATTTCCGTTATTTATGCAAAACGAAATCTTTCAGTAAAATATCTTCCGGTTACTTTTCGACCAAGACAGGGTGGAGTAAATTCGATTAATATGAAGAAAATAATCGTGATTGGAAAAAAAGCGTTCAAAGATTTTAGAAGAATCAATCAATATATGAAATAAACAGTGTTGGAGGCAGAAATGATGAAAAAATTTATTTATACGATTGTCGGTATTATTTTAGTAATCATGGGTAAAATATTATTGCAGGCAGATTTGATTCCGTTCTTAAAGTGGTGGGCGGTAGTATTTGCTATCGGAATAATATTTATGCCCCTCACCTCAAAAGTGTTTACGGCCTTTCATGATAAAGGGTATTTATTCTCTAAGACGATCGGTATAGCAATAACAGGTTATCTGATGTGGCTTATTTCTTCGATTCGCCTTATGAAATTTACGGAAACTAACTGTATCATTATGGTAGCAATTTGTTTACTACTGAATGCAGGAATTTACTTTTTGCTGAGTAAAAACAGTAAGAAAAATCAAGATTCGGCGACTGCTCCTCAAATATCAGGTGAGACAGTGAATAAGGAAGATGCTCAGGATTATAAAAGCATATTCTCTTTGAAAGACTGGAAAGAAGGCAATTTTGATTCTATTATTCTGGAGGAACTGCTTTTCTTTACAGTATTCTTAGTCTTTACCTATATCAGATGTTTTAAACCGGAAGCATATGGAACAGAAAAGTTTATGGATTATGGCTTTATGACCACGATGATGCGTACCGATTATTTACCACCACAGGATTTGTGGTTTTCCGGTACCAACTTGAACTATTATTATGTGGGTCAATATATGGCGGTATTTCTTACAAAACTATCTTTTGTAGAAATATCAAAAGCATATAATCTGATGCTAATGATGGTAGGCGCCTTTTCTTTTGTACTTCCTTTTTCCTTAATATACAATGTGACCGCACAGTATAGAAACAATCAGATTAAAAAATATAGATTTTTACCAGTAATCAGTGGACTTATTGCTGGAACAGGAGTATGCATGGCTGGAAACATGCATTATCCGACCTTTATGTGGTTTGAAAATGCAATTCGTAGGTTCTTTAGCATGGAGGAAAATATTACGGGATACTGGTTTCCGGATGCAACTAGGTTTATCGGATATAATCCGGATACCGCAGATAAAACGATACATGAATTTCCGGCATATTCCTTTGTCCTAGGCGATCTGCATGCTCATGTCGTTAATATCATGTTTGTTCTGACGGTACTTGGAATTTTATTTGCATGGATGTGTACAAGAAAAGCAGCCAAAGAGAACAATCCTACCTGGTGGAAAGAAATAATCAATCCGACTATTATTTTAATCACATTCTTTATTGGTCTTTTTCATACAACAAACTTTTGGGATTTCCCGATTTATGTTGTGGTTGCTGGAGCAATCATACTATTTAGCAACTTTGTAGTTTATCATTTTTCGGCAAAAGCAATATGGCTGACGGCACTTCAGGGAGCATTTGTATTTGGTGTATCGGAAGTGGTATGTCTTCCGTTTACCTTGAATTTTAATCAGATTTCCACAAATATACACATTGTTGAGATGAATACGCCACTGAACCAGTTAATTATATTATGGGGATTACCGATAATAACAGTAGTGTGTTTTTTGGGATTCGTAATAAATGATTTTAGAATAAAACGTAGCGATGATACTAGAGTGAACCCAAAGAAACAGGATAATTTTATCACTCATTTCCTCGATACCTTAAATGTTTCGGATCTGTTTATCCTAACAATAGGACTGTGTGCTATTGGATTGATCCTTATTCCGGAAATCGTATATGTGCAAGATATATATTCCGGAGATTATAAAAGAGCAAATACAATGTTTAAACTTACCTATCAGGCATTTATCATGTTTGGAATATGCTTTGGGTATATATTTACACGTTTGCTCTGCTACGGCAAGACAAAACGTCAGAAATGGGTAGCCGGTATCGAACTGTTATTTTTTGTTCTGACAGTATGCTATATACAGAACGCGGTGAATGCATGGTATGGCAATATATTTGACCGAACCGGTTATGAGACACTGGATTGTACTGCTTTTATGGAAACAACAATGCCGGAGGATGATAAAGCAATCGATTGGCTGAATGAAAATGTAACAGGTACACCAGTAGTATTAGAAGCAAATGGCGACAGTTACACTGATTATGAGAGAGTATCCGTCATGACAGGGCTGCCCACCATACTTGGATGGCGTACCCATGAATGGTTATGGAAATCTGATACGGATATTTTGGATGAGAGAGCTGCTGACATAGCAACAATCTATACTTCACAGGATATCACGGCGGTAAAGGAATTACTCAAAGAATATAATGTCT
>JBASOB010000185.1:0-21314 GCA_049657865.1 Mobilitalea sp. | reverse complement strand
ATGATTCAAAATGTCAGAGAAGAGACGGGCAGGAAATATTCCTATGCAGAGCTTTGCACAATGGCTGAGGAGGCCAGCATGTTCCCTTCTAGGGTAGATGTGAATGATGACTGTTTCTTGTCTCCTGAGAACATGAGCGAGGCTGTAAAGAGCTATTGCCTGAAAACAGGGCAGGTCGAGCCGAGGACAATTGGAGAGATGGCAGCTTGTATCTATCAAAGCCTCGCAGATAGTTATGCAAAAGCAATTAAAGAAATTGAATCTATTACCGGGAAAAACTACCATGCCATTAATATCGTAGGTGGAGGTTCGAAAGCGGATTACCTCAATAAACTAACAGCAAAGGCAACCGGAAAAATAGTTTATGCAGGACCGACTGAGGCAACCGCCATCGGTAATCTGATGGTTCTGATGCTGAAGGAAGAGGAGTTTAGTTCCTTAGCAAAAGCAAGAGAATGTGTATATCATTCCTTTGATATTGCAGAGGTAGGTGTATAAAAGTTATTTGTGTTAGATATTAATATAATTAGGAGCAAGTAAGATGATCAGTAGAACAAGGAGGAAGATTATGACAACGAAAGAACGTTACGAATCATCAAGAGAAATATATCAAAAAATTGGTGTCGACACAGAAATGGCAATTGCAGTTTTAAAAGATATTCCGATTTCCATGCAGTGCTGGCAGGGTGATGATGTGAAGGGATTTGATCAGGAAGGACCGTTATCAGGAGGGATTCAAGCAACCGGTAGTTATCCCGGCAAGGCTAGAAACCCGGTGGAACTGATGTCGGATATCGAGAAAGCCCTCAGTCTGATTCCGGGAAAACATAAAGTGAATCTTCACGCAAGTTATGCGGTTTTTGAAGAAGGGGAATATGCAGACCGCGACCAGCTTCAACCGAAACATTTTTCGAAATGGGTCGAATTTGCGAAGGAAAGAGGATTGGGACTGGATTTTAATCCAACCTTCTTCTCACATCCGAAAGCAGCTCCGTTTACCCTTTCCAGTCCAGACAAAGAAATAAGAGATTTTTGGATCAGACATGGTCAGGCATGTATTCGTATTGCAGAATATTTTGCAGATGAACTAGGTACGCCATGCACGCTTAATATTTGGATACCGGATGGATATAAGGATGTTCCGGCAGATCGTCTGTCCCCGAGAGCCAGATTTAAAGATTCCTTGGACAAAATGCTGTCTATGGATTATGATAAAGAAAAAGTACAGGTATGTCTTGAGTCCAAAGTATTTGGCATCGGCGTAGAATCTTACACGGTAGGTTCTGCTGAATTCTGTCTTAAGTATGCAGCGAAGAATAATCTGTTGAGTCTTATGGATAATGGCCATTACCATCCGACAGAAGTGGTATCGGATAAGATTGCCTCCATGTTACTATTTGATGAGAAGATTGCACTTCATGTGACAAGAGCAGTTCGCTGGGACAGCGACCATGTTGTACTTTTTGATGATGAGACAAAAGAGATTGCCAAGGAAATCGTTCGAAACAATGCGATTAACCGAGTTATCTTAGCTCTTGATTTCTTTGATGCAAGTATCAACCGGATATCCGCCTGGGTAGTTGGTATGAGGAATATGCAGAAGGCATTATTATATGCATTACTGCAGCCGAATAAAGAATTAGCGGATCTTCAGAATAATGGTGATTTGACGGAATTGATGATGAGACAGGAAGAATTGAAGACATATCCTTTCGGAGATGTATGGAATTACTTCTGCCAGGTAAATCAAGTTCCTGAAAAAGAGAACTGGTATGAGGAAGTCAGGAAATATGAAAGAGAAGTCTTGTCAAAGAGAATTTAATGTTGTAATATCAAAGGAAATGAGATTTATACAGTTGATTGATATTTGGATGGGAGAAAGAAAATGAATACATTAGATGCAGAGTTTATAAAAGGATTTATTAGGTTATGTGATGACGGGTTTCAACAAAATTGGCATGAACGCAATGCTGGTAATTTATCTTACCGTATGAAACCAGAAGAGGTTGAATTGGTAAAAGAGAGATTTTGCAAAGAATTGAAACCTTGGACACCAATCGGTGCACGGGTGCATGGACTTGCGAACGAATTTTTCGTGGTAACCGGTTCAGGCAAATATTTTCGTAATGTAATTCTGGATCCAAAAGCAAATATAGCAATCATAGAAATTAATGAAAAAGGAGATCAATATCGTGTTCGCTGGGGTTTGATTAATGGTGGAAGACCAACCAGTGAATTGCCATCTCATCTTATGAATCATGAAGTGAAAAAGAGATTAACAAATGATGCGCACCGGGTTATTTACCATTGTCACCCTGCTAATATTATTGCATTAACATTTGTTCTTCCGCTCGAAGATAAAGTATTTACCAGAGAACTTTGGGAAATGGCTACTGAGTGTCCGGTTGTATTCCCAGAAGGCGTTGGCGTCGTTCCGTGGATGGTTCCAGGGGGGCATAATATCGCAGTCGCAACTAGTGAATTAATGAAAAAATACAACGTAGCAATTTGGGCGCATCACGGAATATTCTGTTCCGGTGAAGATTATGACCTGACTTTTGGATTAGCACATACAGTTGAAAAATCAGCAGAGATCTTAGTAAAAGTATTATCAATACAGCCGAATAAACTGCAGACAATTACCTCACAGAATTTCAGAGAGCTGGCTAGAGATTTTAAGGTCAGCCTTCCTGAGGAATTCTTAAGCGATAAATAAGTAGTTGATAAGATAGTTCAATCAGCAAAGATAGGAATGTAAATTCAATTTTATGTAAATCATCTATTTATGAAGGAATACCCTTTATGAAGGAATAGCCTTTATGAAAGAATAACCTTTATGAAAGAATAACCTTTATGAAAGAATACCCTTTATGAAGGAATACCCTTTATGAAGGAATACCCTTTATGAAGGAATACCTATGATTAAGGAATAACCTTGATGAACGAATCTTATTAATTGGGGTTAGAACATATTAAAATCCGTATACGGTAAGAATGAGAATCTAGTAAAAGATAATTCATTTTTTCTGTGTACGGATTTTTGTTATGCTAATTCATAAGATAACAGTTCGTAAGCTAACTTGCTTCCGTCTCTGATTTCTGCTGGAAGTAAGGCTCTTGCAACACACTTTAAATCCTCGTCAGGAAGGTCGCATCTTTGCAGATACGCATAATCTCCGTCAATACGGGCAACTACATATTCGATTCGTTCAAACATAATAACACCTCATTCCTGAAAAGACTCAATCAATGATAAGTAAGATCTGACGCATAATCATATGTAACTAATAAAAATATAATAAAATCAGTTCGTGATACGAAACAATTATATACAAATTTCTGATGCTCGTAAATATAATTCGGGCAGTGTAGGTTCAATTTTTTCTTGCTTTTTATTTGAAAAATGAAAGCAGACACTTTATAATTATCGTAAGTTCTTTGACGTTTTCTATGAATCTGACTAGAAAATAATGATATAATTAGAGAAAATGACATAATTATTAATTAAAATAATAAAAAAACAGTAAAAACAATAAAAAATACTTAAATAACCCAGCATAAAACTAGAAATATATAGTAATTTGAACAATAAATTTTGAATTTTACCATAGAATTTTGAATATTACATAGGAATCAAAGCTTATGTTGTCTATACTCTTTAATGTTGATTCAGACATCATAAGTACATCAGTAACCTGAAAATAGAAGCGAGATGCCTCCACATTCAGCTTGGCGTCGTCCGGCTGACAAGGCTGCCTATATCCGACTAGAGACTCTAGTGGAAAGCATCGCGGATGCGTTGCTTTCCACTGAATAGAGGCTCTACAAAGGATATGCCGCCGGAAGGTAAGGCAGCCAAATGAATATGGAGGCATCTCGCTTCGTGCCACAACCTAGAATGTACTTATAACATGCATATAACATGCATATAATATGCATATAATATGTATATATCACACATATAACACTCACATTAATGTTTAGCCTTAATAAATTCTTCTGATCGATTATTATTTGTTTTCATAAAGAAGGAATGTTAATATAGTAAGTAATATAACCTATGATTGGATGGAGGAAGAAGATGCTAGAAAGATTTAGAAGATTCCGTAGAACAATCACGATAAAGAGAAAATTGCTACTCATCAATATGATAGTAGCAATATTGCCCGTCATCGCCTTTAGCATCATCATTACCAACATCTATAACGACACGGTAAATAAGAGAACAAAAGAAAGCGTTGGGGATACCAGCATTGTAATCGCGGACCGAATTGTCAGGGTTTTTAAAGATACAGAAAACTGTTCCAACTACTTAACGGTTAATATCAATAAAATTATCAAGGACCAGGAGCCTTCCGCGCATTATTCTCTTGCAATTCAGAAGGCAATCACGAATGAACTTTATGTTGCAAAGATTGTATTTGATGAACTTGATTCCATTGCTTTTATCAGTGCAGATGATAGTCTGTACGTATCTGATAATCTGCTTTTGGCAAATCAGGATCAGATAATATCCTCTGAGCAATTGATGAAACTAAAAGAAACTAGCGGTAAATCCATTTGGTTTCCCTGTGAAAAGAGGGATTTTCTAGTTCAGAACGCAGAGGAAGCGGTCGTAACACTTGGCAAGAAAGTAATTGAGATTGAGTCCGGACAGACCCTCGGATATTTATTTTTAAACGTAGATATGAGTGCAATTGAAGGCAATCTGCAGAATCAATTGATTAATTACTGGCTGGTTGACGCTGATAATACCATTATCAGTTCTGCGGTAAGGAACGAGTATATCGAAAAATATCATGTGGATGAACTGCTGCAGGATGTAACCAGCGACCAGGTTAAAAACCATAATGGGAAAAGATATTATCTATCCACCTACAGTATTGAAGATTATGGCAGTAGGTTAATTAGTATTATAGACTTGGATGAGTTTAATGTAGAAGCCAAGAAGATACTATACCTATTGATACTTATATCCGTTGGAGTTGTATTTTCTGAAATCATATTATCAAATTATCTGACCAAAAAGATTACTTCACCGCTTTTAAAACTAAAGAATGGTGCGGAAGAAATTGCCGGTGGAAATATGAGCCTGCGTCTTAACTTCAAGAGTGAAGATGAAATCGGCCAGCTTGGAAAAAGTTTTAATCATATGGCAGAGCAGGTTCAGGAACTTTTAGTCAAAGTTGATTATGAAGCACGAAAGAAGAAGGAATATGAGCTGTCACTGCTCCAGCAGCAGGTGAAACCACATTTCCTATATAATAATCTGGACATTATCGTGAAGCTTTCAGAAATGAATCGCAATGCAGAAGCGAGAAGAGCGACCAGAAAACTTGCGGATTATTATCGTAACTCACTCTCTGACAGCAAAGAGATTATCACGATTGAGCAGGAAATGAAAATTACAGGAGATTACCTGGAGCTGCAGAAGATAAGATACCGAGATTTGTTTACCTATGAATTTATCATCGATGATGCAATCTTGTCGATGCTGATACCGAAGCTCACCCTGCAGCCACTGATAGAAAATGCGATTTATCATGGGCTGAAGTACAAGGAACAGACAGGATCTGTAAGGGTGATAGGATATAAAACAGAAGATGGGATATTCCTATCCGTTACAGATGATGGAGTTGGAATGAGTAAAGAACATTGTCGTACAATTCTTAAAAATAACCCGGAAGGACATTTCGGCGTGTACAGCGTGAACCATAGAATTAAATTATTCTTTGGTGAGGAATACGGCATCAAGGTAAGCAGTGAAGAAGGAAAAGGTACCACAGTAGATATCTACCTTCCAGCAAAAGAAAATCTCTTGGAGGAAGAAAATCTGCAGAAGAAAGATGTTGTTTCTATCGATGACATGATTTCGGGAGAGAAAACACTCTTTCAGAATAAAAAAACGGGGGACAAAAGCCATGATTAAGATTATGATTGTGGATGATATGCCGGTATACCGAGAATATCTGCGCAATTTCATAGATTGGAATGCCTACGGATTTGAAGTCTGCTGCGAAGCGAAAGATGGAAGAGAGGCACTTCTGCTCTATACGAAATATCAGCCGGATATAGTTTTGACGGATATCATGATGCCTTATATGGACGGGTTGACGCTTTCTGAGAAACTCTATGAGGAAAATCCGGAAGTATCCATTATACTAATTACTGGTAACAGTGAATTTGAGTATGCCAGAAAGGCAGTCAAACTTGGTGTATGCGACTATATCGTGAAGCCCTTTGAAAAAGAAGAATTGATCATTTCACTCTTGAAATTACATGATAATATGAACCGTGTACTAGAACTGGATGATGAGAAAGATGAACTGCTAGGAGATCGCAAGCAACAAATACTTCGTAATTATATCAGAAATGATGAAAGTGCAAAAATCCCAGAACAATATAATCTATTTCCTTATCCTTATTTTTTAGTGGTTACCGTACGAATTGATCTATATGAGAACAAGGTAGAGTCAGAAGAGATTCTGAATTGGAAACAGATTATACGTTCGATGATATCCAATATGATTCAAATCAACGGAAAACATGAAGTATTTCATGACTATGAGGGTAATATCGTAACCATCTTAAATTTCAGGGACAGGCAGTCTATGGAGGATTATTCCGGGTATGAGTTTGAAGATATCAGTACCCTGGCCAAAGAGCACATTGGATTTGCGACACTAGTCGGTATCAGTGGTTATGCGTATGATATCTCACATATTAAAGAAGCCTATTATCAGACGCTTCAAGCGCTTAGTAATTCTTTTGCAGAACATCATCTGTGGATTTTTGATTATAAAAAGAAAAACATGGATAATCGCAAGGAATTCTATTCCTGGAATCTAATTGAAGAAATTAATAAAAGTTTGGAAGTATATAACTATGAGCGTATTGAAAAGCTGATTACAGAAGAATTGGAGCGGATTAAGGAATATGAAAATGCAGAATTTGCGGTTATGATCTATATGAGCCTTCTAAGCCTACTATTTTCTTATTTTGTCAAGATCGGTAGAAATGTGGATGATATTTTTGGGAAAGGCTTTCATCCTTATTCTATTATTACCAGTGAAACTTCTTATGAAGAAAAAAGGCAGTTTATCTGTGAGTGTTATCACACTGCAATTGAGTATCAGACAAGGCATAAAAATTCAAAAGCTCATCAGATTGCAGGACAGGCAAAGAATTATATCGAGAAGAATTACATGAATCTGGAACTATCTATTGCTGATTTATCGAAAGAACTGCTGGTAAATCAGACCTATCTTAGAAAAATGTTTAAAGATGAATATCAAACAACGCTCAGCGATTATATTACAAAAGTGCGAATGGAAAAGGCGAAAGAAATGATTGTAAGCGAAAATTTTAAGCTTTCTTACATTTCGGAGAGAGTCGGATACAACGATACCAGTTATTTTAGTAAATGTTTCAAAAAATACTATGGTTATTCACCTTCGGATATCATTTTTAAACAATAAATTTTGAATAGTACCAATGTGTTTTGGATATTCCATAGCAATAATACCAATAAAGTCTATAATTTTACTTAGCAAATGAGTTATTAATACTTGCTAAGTAAAATTTATTTAAGGAGGATATTTTATGAAAAAGGTAGTAGCATTAGTTCTAAGTTTTATTCTTTGCATGACAATGATGGTTGGGTGTTCCAGCAAAGCAGAAGACACAACAGACACAACAGGGGAAACCGCAACAACAGCACCGGTAGCTACAGAAGCACCAGCAGCAACAGAGGCGCCTGCAGCAGCGGAACCAGTTACGTTACGTATTTACGCTCAGTATTCTGACGATGATACGATGGTACCTTATGACTATGCAGTAGAAGCATTAAAAGAAGCTTATCCTAACGTTACATTAGAGTTAGAGGTTCAGGCACAAGATGATGGACAAAAACTTATGACTTATGCAGCAACAGGAAATTTACCTGATATTTATCAGGTTGCATTAGCTCAGATTGAAAACTTCAAGGAATCCGGAAATATCATGGTATTAAATGATGTTGCTGAGAAAACCGGTTTTACTGACAAAGTGTTTGAAAGTGCACAAAACATTCTTTACAATGAGGATGGCAATATTTATGCCTTCCCTTATGCAGGAAATGAATATGTAGTATGGTACTACAATAAAGCTATTTTTGAGAAATATGGCGTAGAAGTTCCTACCACTTATGATGAATTACTTGCAGCATGTGCTACCTTCAATGAGAACAGCATTACACCAATGGCAATCTTTGGATCAGAAGGCTGGATTACAGCAGCAATGTATGATGTTCTTGCAACTAGATGGGATAACGGCGGTATCGCGAAACTTGATAACGGAGCAGGTACTGCAAGCGAAGAAGCTTATATCAATGCAGCTAACATGATGAATAAACTTGTGAATGCTGATTTCTTCCAGAGCAGCGCAACAAGTACAAACTATGACCAGGCTTCCCAGATGTTCTTAAATGGAGAAGCAGCAATGTTCTTAAACGGACAATGGTATATCACGGATGCAACTGCAGCACTTGGAGAAGACGTAGACTGGATGTATTATCCTTCTTATGATGAAGCTTCCTACGAAACAGGCAAAGTATCTTGGTCAGGCGGCGGCGCAGCAGCAGGTTATGCAGTAAATCCGGATTCTGAGAATGCAGAACTTGCAGCAGAAGTAGCAGCATTCTTAGCTGAGAAATATTGCGAAGCAAAGGTTTTATATCGTGGAACTCCACTTGTTGCTCTTGACGTGGATGCTACACCTGAGACAGCATTCCCTGCAATGATGCAAAAGCTAGAAGCAACCATTCCTACCATTACAACAATTACTAAATTTGACTGGCATTTAACCAATGCTACTTTCAAAACAGCAATTGAAGATCAGACCAAATTCTTATTAGTACCTGATTATACAGCAGATGAGTTTGTAGCTGAAATCAACAAATCTTTAGAAAACTAATTAAGGCAATTGATACAATAGATTCATAATTCGATCTCCTGATTGAAATAGAATTACTGAATTTATAAAACTAATTATTAAATTAATAAAATGCAATTATTAAAGTGGAGCTGCCCTGCAAATTAGCTATCATTTGCCAGGGCAGCTTTTATCAAATAAAAATGAAAATAAAAAGACAAGGGGGGCCATATCGTGAAAAAATTTTATTCAAACAAGCTTGCAATTGCCCTTTTTACACTACCGGCACTCTTGGTGTTTACAATTATGGTTTTTTATCCAATCATACAGGTTTTTGTAAAAAGTTTTTATGAATGGAATGGACTTGGTGCCGGAACCTTTATAGGAATAGACAATTATGTAAAACTATTTGATGATACTGTATTTAAAATATCAAACAAAAATGCGTTGATATTTGCAGTCGTAATTACTGTTTTTCAGATGCTCTTTGCAAGTATATTTGCACTCGTAGTTTCTAATCAAAGAACCAAAGGCAGGAATTTCCTGCGTGTGGCATATTTTATTCCGGTAGTTCTATCGGTTACCGTAGTCTGCCAATTATGGCTGAATATCTCTAATGCAGATAATGGTTTACTCAACCGGCTTTTTGCAATCGTAGGCCTTGATTATGAACAAAACTGGTTATCTAGCAGAGATCATGCGATCTATGCAATTGCCTTCGTAAACGCATGGCAGTGGATGGGATATCAATTTGCGCTTATTATGGCTGGAATTAAATCAATTCCAAACGATTATTATGAGGCAGCACGAATTGATGGTGCCACTAACATGAAAGCACATTTAAAAATTACAATTCCTTTATTAAAAGAAACCTATAAATTCTGTATGGTCGTTTCCTTAACCGGAGGTATCAAAGCATTTACGGAAATGTTTATTATGACAAAAGGTGGTCCGGGAAATGCAACCTACACATTGACCTATATGATGTACAAAGCAGCCTTCCGTGAATTCCGTTATGGTTATGGTTTGGCAGCAGCGAGTATCCTTGTTCTGCAATGTCTGATTGTCATCGTAATTGTAAATCGATTGTTTAAAAATAAGGATGAATAGGGGGAAAACAAAATGGATCATAAAATGAAACAGATTTTTGGGAATAGCGGAAAATTTATCTTCCGGGCATTTTGCTGGATCTATGCAGCGATTTCGATTTATCCGATTATATGGCTGATATTTAATTCTTTTAAAAATAACAGCGAAATCTTTGTAACGAATCCTTTTGGATTTCCAACAATATTTCATATCGAAAACTATATTAAAGCCTGGTCACAATACAATGTGCCAATGTATTTTATGAACAGCTTAATTGTATCCATAGTTACTTGTTTCTTAACCATTGGTTTGGCATTGCTCTTTTCTTATGGGACTGCACGAATGAAATGGAAGGGGCAAGTCACAGCAAGAATCTATATCTCCATGGGTATGTTTATTCCGGTACAGGCCATCCTGATTCCAGTTGCAAGAAATATCAATGCTCTCGGGCTAGATACAACAAGGTGGGGGCTTATCTTGCCATACACAGGCATTAACCTGGCATTTGCTACCTTGGTATATTACGGCTTCTTTGTAGGCCTTCCGGTAGAGCTTGAGGAGGCAGCCTGCATGGATGGGGCAAATATCTTCACCTGCTTTGCTCGAATTATCGTCCCGCTAGTAAAGCCAGCAACAGCTACACTGATGATATACACCTTCTTAAGCGCTTGGAATGAATTCACCTTGGCAAATGTACTTGTAATCGAAGAGAAGCTTAAAACCTTGCCTCTTGGTATCTTGTTCTTGCAAGGCTCGTTCACCACGGACTGGGGAGCAATGGGGGCTACAATGGTAATTGCATCATTACCAACCATTATCATATATATCATCTTCAGCCGCCAGGTAGAGGGCGCAATGACAATTGGCGGAGCAGTAAAAGGTTGAGTTATCCTACCTGATAAAATGGGAAATGATACAACAAAAAAGAATTTAGTAAAAATGCTTGAATTTCTACAAATAAGTAGTAGAATGATAGCAATGTTGAAAAGGCAGAAATCTTATCTTGAGGTTTCTGTTTTTTGGTGCATGAAATATAAGCGTTAAGATTGCGTTAAGATGAATTAACTTAAATCTTATACAAAATTAACACAAATACAAAAAAAATAACATCGCTTTAATATCATTTGGTATATAGTTAGTCTGATGAAATTAAGCGAGGTGAGATTGATGAAAATGATTTTAACAGCCACTATATTGCTAATATTTCTACTGGGATTATATATTATGAAGAAAACAGATAAATTTCATATTGCTCCACTTTCGCTTAGAGAGAATGGAGATCCCCCAAGCTACCAGGAACAAAATGTTCTTATCATGGGTTGTTCTATCATTGCGGACAAACTGAAGCAGTTATTAATAAAAAATAAAATTGAATATGATCAAATAGAAGAAAGTAATCAATTTAATCAATTAAATAAGTACCAATATCTTTTTGCAGTCAGTGATAACGATTTTGAGAATCTTATGATAGGCAACTTGATAAATAAAAGCCGGAACATGTGTAAAAAGATCGCGATATGTAATTGTATCGACAATCTTACCATCTTTGAGCAAAACAATATCCCATGTCTTTTTGGTACAGATATTTCGGAAGATGCATTATTTCATGCAGTTTTTTCTGAAAGACAAATTAAATAAAATTAGCTTTATAGGTTGGTTATATGCCAGAGAGAGGGCAATCAAATGAGATTATTTATAAAACATAAGTTTACGACAACCCAGATGATTACAGGAGGTTTTATCCTCGCAATACTGATAGGCGGGATGATATTGACACTGCCGATTTCTTCAAAAAGCAGAGAGTTCACACCCTTTGTAGATGCATTGTTTACATCTACAAGTTCAGTATGCGTAACAGGCCTAACCACAGTTGTTACTGCCGATCATTGGAGTCTGTTTGGACAAATCGTTATCTTATGTTTAATTCAATTAGGTGGACTTGGAGTAGTAACTTTCCTTACAGGAATACTATTAGTCTTAAAGAAGAGAGTGACATTAAAAGATAGATTGTTGATCCAGGAAGCATATAATCTGAGTACACTGAAGGGTCTTGTAAAATTAACGATTAAGATTGCAAAAGGAGCATTTCTCGTAGAAGGAATTGGTGCAGTTTTCTATAGTATTCAATTCATTCCGGAGTATGGAGTTGTAAAAGGAGCTTGGTTCTCTGTTTTCCATTCGATATCAGCATTTTGTAATGCAGGAATCGATTTGATTGGTCCGGTAAGTTTTCTGAAGTATCAGCTGAATCCGCTCATCAACATTACTACCATGATTCTTATTATCATGGGTGGTATTGGTTTCCCGGTATGGTGGGATATTGTTGCTAAAATAAAGATGAAGATAAAAGATAAAATATCCTTTGGAGTCATTTTGCGTAAGCTTGAACTACACACAAAAATAGCACTAACGATCACTGCAGTTTTAATTTTATTTGGTGCAACGTTTATATTTATCAATGAATTTAATAATGAAACAACCATAGGAAACATGAATTTAGCTCAAAAAATAATGACGTCGTTTTTTGAATCTGTTACTTTCCGTACGGCAGGATTTTCTACTCTTCCACAGGAAAACTTGAAAGTAAGTTCGGCTTTAATAGGAGTTATACTGATGTTTATCGGTGGTTCCCCTTCCGGTACTGCAGGTGGTATTAAAACAGTGACGTTTGCAGTATTAATAATAGCAGCGATGTCAAGCGTAAAGGGAAGACCAAACCTAGAAATATTTGGCAGAAGACTTGATGACGGGTATGTAAAGAAGTCTTTAGCGATTTTCCTATTCAGTTTTACAACATTAATGGTTTCTACCATTTGTTTATCATTAACTATTCAGCGAGATTTGATCGATATACTATATGAGACCGCTTCGGCACTTGGAACAGTCGGATTATCAAGAAATCTGACATCCTCGCTTCCTACGGTAGGTAAATATATTATTATTTTTACAATGTATTTAGGAAGGATTGGTCCGCTTTCCTTAGCTCTTGCACTTAAGGTAGGTAAAAACAAAGGAAAAGGAATACAGCTGCCGGAAGATCATGTACTGGTTGGTTAACCTTCTTGATTGAGGGAAAATTATCATTGTTGAACTATAAATGGTTATTATGAATAGTATAACCATCTGATAATAGATTTATATACAGTAAAATATTGCTGAATTATATTGATATATAACAAAATTGCTATATAATAAAATTATTAAATAAAGAATTATTTAATAAAGAAGGATGGAATAGATATGCGGAAAAAGGAATTTGCAGTTTTTGGTCTTGGACGTTTTGGCTGGAGTGTAGCAATTACACTTGCAGAAAGTGGCTGTGAAGTATTGGTTGTGGATGATAATGAAGATAAAATAAATGAAATAGCGGATCATGTTACGCATGCGGTAAAAGCGCATATTGCAGATGTTGAGACTCTGCAGACGTTAGGACTCAGCAATTTTGACGGTGCGATTATTGCAATGGGAGAGGATCTGGAAGCAAGTGTCATGACGACTATTCTTGTGAAAGAATTAGGCGTTCCCTATATATTAGCAAAAGCTCAGACAGATCTTCAAGCTAAGATACTTAAAAAAGTTGGAGCGGATATGGTAGTATTCCCAGAGAAAGAGACCGGAATACGTATTGCTAATAACTTGATTATGGGCAATTTCTTCGATGCAGTTGAATTATCCTCAACCTTTAGCTTAATGGAGCTTGATCCTTTAAAGGAATGGAACGGACATAGTTTGAAAGATTTAAATCTTCGTTCAAGATATAAGATTAATGTCATTGGAATAAAGAGAAATGGTGAATTAGATATTGCACCGGATGCAGATGCTCCACTTACAGATGATGACAGTATGATTGTGATCGGTAATAATGAAACCCTCAATAAGTTACGTTTGCAAAAGAATAAGGAATCCAACGCATAATAAATAAGAATCATAATAATAGAAAAGGAACTGGACGCACGTCGTTTGAAGTGCATCAGTTCCTTTTTTGAGCCAGTTAGGAAAGCAAAGAGAAATATTGACACAGGATATTAGAATGGGTACAATTAATGTTGTGTAAGAGTGTGAAGAATCTTCACAGCATGAAGATTCTTCGCACAGAAGAACTGCGAAACTTTGTGTCTGCAACCCAAAGTTTGTAAGCGGAGAGAAAGGCATGGCTATTAATATGGCAAACATTTTAAATTCTATTTATAGTAAAAAAAAGCTGGATTTCAAGACGCAAGTGAAATACATCATATGGGTAATTGCTATCTGTACGATATCAACTGTCTTATCTGTACTGTTGGGCGAAATTGGCATGGGAAAACAAAATTCCTTAATGATATTCTTAATTGGAGTACTGATTATCACAGTTTTAACAAAAGGATATCAATATGGTTTCATAGCATCGATATTAAATCTTTTCATGTTTAATTATTTCTTCGCTGAACCAGTGCATTCTTTAGTTGTGAGTGATTTGCAGGATTATGTTTTAATCGCATTTTTTCTGCTGGCTTCTCTTATTTGCGGAAGTTTATCCTCGAAATTTCAACATCAGGTGAAAATTGCAAATCAAAATGCACATACAGCACAATTGCTTTATAATATATCGGAGAGCTTTTTAAAGTTGAGTGGAGCACCTGGGATTATTGAAAAAGGAATGAGCTATATACATGATTATACAGGATACCCATGTAGCGTCTCCCTAGATAAACATAAATTTGATAGTATAGAAATTAATTATGCTACTCTAGACTTTGACGTAGAGGAATATAATAAAAATCAAAAATACACATTGCCAATTAAGGCTTTAGTAAATGAAATCGGGTCTATTACATTTGCGAATGTTGAACTTCCTTTACACAGCGAAGTTGATATGTTTATCAAGACGGTTGTATATCAGATGGCATTAATTCTAGATCGAGAATTCATATACAATGAGCGAGAAAGAATAAAAGTTGCGATGGAAGGAGAACATCTCAAAAGTACACTGCTTCGGAGTATTTCTCATGATATTCGTACACCACTTACCGGAATTATGGGTGCCAGCAGCATGATACTGGATAGTTACGAGAGTCTGGACGAGAATTCTATCAAAAAATTGGTGTCAGATATCAATGAAGAATCGGCATGGCTGTTTAATTCGGTACAAAATATTTTAGATATGACACGGATCAGTGAAGGTAAGTTGACTTTAAAGAAGGAGTATGAAGCGGTTGACGATCTAATAAATCAAGCGGTAATGCATGTTCCAAGATTAACAACCACGAATCGCCTTCATGTGACGATTCCGGAAGATATATTACTAATAGAAGTAGACGGAAGGTTGATTGTGCAGGTACTTGTGAATCTTCTAGACAACGCATATAAATATTCCGGCGATACAAGCTTAGTAGAATTAATCGCCTTTAAAGAAAAAAATGATATTGTGTTTGAAGTGTCAGACAATGGATTTGGAATTGATGAAGCTATTAAAGATACACTCTTTGAGGGATTCATCACACTTCCTCGAAATAGTGCTGACAGCAGTCGTGGCGTAGGGCTTGGACTTTCTATCTGTAAGGCTATCGTGGATGCACATGATGGCAGAATAACAGCTTATAATAAGCCAGAGGGTGGAGCGGTATTTCACATTGAACTGCCTTACGAGTCGGAAGGATAATTGGGAATATCAATTTACACAAAGATATATACACAGATATATATAGCTATAAGATACAAATGCAATTACAAATACAAATACAAATACAAAAGCAGATAAAGATAAAGATACAGAAGCAGATGCAGATACATACACAAACATAGGTCCATACATATAAATTGTATTTGAAATTTATGAGAAATTACATGGTTAGAGAGGTAGGCACTCGAGATGAGTACGGAAATTCATATTTTACTGATTGAAGATGATATAAAAATAATTAATTTTATGTCAATGGCATTAAAAGCAAAGGGCTATCGATTGACGGTTGCAAACACAGGGAATAGTGGAATTCTAGCTTTTTGTACAGAAAACCCAGATATTGTATTACTTGATCTAGGACTGCCGGATAAAGACGGAATTGAAATTATGCATGAAATCAGGAAGGTATCTCAGATTCCAATCTTAGTCGTATCTGCACGTGAGCAGGAGAAGGATAAAATTTTAGCATTGGATGCAGGAGCGAACGACTATGTGACAAAACCATTTGCTATGGGTGAGCTACTTGCACGTATTCGTGTAATGGAGCGTTTTATCGAACATGAGAATCTGACGATGCCGGATAATATATTCCATTTTGATTATCTTACAGTGGACTTTGAGAAACGAAGGATATTTATTGATGAAACCGAAATCCACCTTACTCCGATTGAATATAAATTACTGATGCTATTAATTGCAAATCGAGGCAAAGTAGTCACCCACAATCAGATTTCGAAAGAAGTCTGGGGATATGGGGAAACAGGGGATTCGAAAAGTATTCGCGTATTTATGGCAGGACTAAGAAGAAAAATTGAGAAGGACACCTCTCATCCTCAGTTTATTACGACTGAATTAGGAGTTGGATATCGATTTATAGAAA
Source organism: Mobilitalea sp. (assembly GCA_049657865.1). Classification (GTDB taxonomy): domain Bacteria; phylum Bacillota; class Clostridia; order Lachnospirales; family Lachnospiraceae; genus Mobilitalea. Next base: position 4,776 of record JBASOB010000185.1, on the reverse strand, counting down.
AATAGTAGAATTAATAAATAGTAATAATATAAAGAAACAATGCAAGCAAATAATACAAAGAAGCAAAGCAATCAAGTAATGCGAAAAAACAATGCAAATAAAAAATGTAAACATATTATACAAAAAAAAATCATAAAATAAATGAGGTGCCTTTCTTTAGAGTAAAAACAAAATGTTGAATTTATATTTTGTTTTTACTTAATGGAAAGCACCTCATGTTTATGCATGGGTAAATTAATTGGCCGATTATAACAAAATCAAATTAAAAGCGAGATAAAAAGGCATGAAACAGGGCGTAATTCATTAAGATAAAAAATTTGCAAAAATGAATTAATAATGATATGATAGCAAAGCAAAATAATGCAATATAGAAGTTATCTGCTAATGACGAGATGGCTTTTATAGTTATAAAGAAAGCAATACATCATTAAATCTAAATTTGCTGACGGCTTGAAATGTTTTTTCAAGAGGGGTTAAAACATAGTTGGTGCAAATTAAAATAAGAGAGGGAGGATAGGAGAGCTTAAGAGCCAAAATAAATAATTAATGATTTAGGGAGAATACAAATGAAAACTAACATGATAACACTAAAAAAATTACTAGAAAAAATCAAAAAAAAGTATAATGACAACAAAGACAACAAAGACAACAAAGACAACAAAGACAACAAAGGAAACAAAGGAAGCAAAGAAAACAACAAAGAAAAGAGTAAAGAGAACAAAAATAATAAGAGTGCCATAAATCAATACAGAAAAAATTTTAAGAACTTAATCACAAATAAAGATACAGGCAACGTGATTCAACGAAAGTATTTAAGTCTTCAAATATCAGTTCCAATCGTTATTGTTGTAATAGCCTTAACGATGATTCAAAGTAAAGTATCGCTTAATTCTATGAATAGCAGTACGGAATATGCACTTACTTCTTCGTTAACAGATATTGCTCAAGAAACTGCATTACATATCCAATATGAAATGCTCTATAATGTTAGCCAGGCAAAAGCAGTCAGTAATTTGCTGTCTCGTGAAGAACTAAATAGTAAGCAAAGACTGAGCGCATTAAAGTATGCAAGAACCGAATACGCATTTTCAAGTATAATGTTTCTTGATGAGGACGGCCTGAACACAGCCAATGATCAGGATTATTCGGGGTTGGATTTGTTTGAGTCTGCGGCAGAAGGAGAGGCCACTATCTCTGATGCTGAAGTAACTGATACCCAGTATAAAGTTAGCAAATATACTTATAAAATAGCAGTCCCAGTATGGAATAACGGTTTATCCGATACTGCTTTAACAGGTGTTCTAATTGCGCAAACAGATCGTGATGCTCTCGGAGATATGGTGGAAAAAGTTAAAATCGGAGAAACAGGTGGAGCCTGTATTATCAATCAGAACGGAGATATCATTACCATATCCGATGAAGATGTTGAGGAAGAAGAAACTGCAGTGCAGGAAGATGGCAGATTAGAGGTGACTGCTCAAAGCAACATCCAAGATAATCTCTCGAAAATTTACAAGAAGATGATTTCGGGTGAAACGGGACTAGAAACCTATAGGGATGATACATCAGAGGAAGAAATGTATATTGCTTATACACCAATAGAGAATACTCCCGGATGGAGCCTCGCGGTATATGCATCTAAAAGTGAATTCTTTTCAGAAAGTGTAAAAATGTCAAAATATAGCGCCTTATTAGTGGCAGTTTTTATCCTGATCAGCATAATTGCAGGGCAATTAATATCTGTTGCAATTATGAAACCAATAAAAAAAATTACTGCTAAAATTGATAAATTTGCGAAGCTAGATCTTACTTCAGATGGTTATGATGAAAAATTATCCGGAAGAAAAGATGAAATAGGTATTATGAATCATGGAATTGAAGAAATGAGAAAAAACATTAATATATTGATGAGTGAAATTTCTAATACCTCTAGCGTCATTGATCAAAGTGCAGAAAAGCTGGAGACAATTTCAAAACAGACTTATGACAGCTCTTCAGACAATTCGGCAACAACGGAGGAGTTAGCAGCCAGTATGGAAGAAGCTGCGGCTACAACAGAAGGTGTTAAAACTGATATTATTAATATATCAAAGAGCGTTTCTGATGTTGCAGTTAAATCCTCACAGGGGAGCAGATTAGCGGAAGAAATAAAAGAAAGAGCAGATCAATTAAAAAGATCCAATATACTGAAGGCTGAGGAAGCAAATTTGTTATTTGGAGCAGTGAAGGAAAAATCGAATCAGGCACTGTCTCAGGCAGAGTCAATTAGTAAGATTGATGCACTCACGCAGATAATAAAGAATGTAGCTGAACAGACAAATCTTCTTTCTCTTAATGCATCAATCGAAGCAGCAAGAGCAGGAGAACAAGGCAGAGGATTTGCAGTAGTAGCCAAAGAAATTAGGAAATTATCGCAAAAAGTTAATGAAACGGCCATAGAAATCGAAAAAATAATAAATGAGACAACCTCTGCAGTAGTAGGATTATCAGATTGCCTATCCCAATCCATTTCTTTCATTGAAGACACCGCAGCAACGAATTTGAGGGATGTTACCAATTCTGCAAAGCAATATGATAATGATGCAGATACAATACAAAATATGCTGTCTACGATCAATACGTCAATGGAAAAGCTTGATATCATTACTCAGCAGATTGCAACCTCTATTTCTGAAATAAGTATTATTATGGAGCAGTCGACAAATGGTATTACGGATATTGCAGATAAAACATCTGAAGTAGTTAACATGTCAAATGAGACCAATGTAATGGCAGAAGAGAGCATGAATAATGCCAAGACATTGAAAGAAATAGTTAACAGGTTTCAGTTAGATAACAAATAATTTTTAATTGAATATAATTATTTTAAGGCTGTGTATCCGATGATATACAGCCTTACTTATTCAGCGAATAGTGCATTTTGCATAATTATTATGAAACTGATTTTTATATATTTGTTGACATTAACCAAAAATAAGCACATACTAGGAGTGTAATGTAGGTACGGATTACTTAATCTATATAGTCAAAAAGGAGATACCATCACGGAATATCATTTGAAAGAAGGTATGTATATGAAAGATATCAAGGATAAATTTGAGAATGCAAAAGATAAAATAGCTGGCGAAGTAAAAGAGGCCGTTGGTGAGATGACTGGTAATGAACAGCTGGAACTAAAAGGAAAATTACAGTCTTCACAAGCAGATTTAAGAAAGAAGATGGATATTAATACAAAAGCAGAAGAGATAAAAGAGAACATTGCTGAAAAAATCAACGATGCGATTGATAAGAATAAGAAAAAATAGGACAATAAACTATCTAATGATTGACTAACAAAAAGGAAGCTTCTATTGAAGATTCCTTTTTCGTTATCTAAATATGAAATATTGTATAGGACTCCTTACTGCTAGTATAGAAATATTGATAGAAAATATTTGAGGAATAGAGATTAATTGTGTGTGTCAGATTAAGATAGAATAGATAAGATGAAATTGTATATGGAGAAAAGAGTATTGTTTTAAAGCAGTGCGAAACAATGGAGGTATCATAGTGACGAAGAAGGAACAAATAAATGTTGGAATAGGTTTTGCTACAGGGCGAAAAAGTTTTCAAAAAATATTAAAAACATATGTCTATAATTGGAGAGAATCAGGATTAACGGATAAGGATCATATTAGTTTGAACCTTTTAGTGGCATACGATTTGAAATATTCAAACACCAAATCCACAGATTATACGAATGTCAGCAAAGAGGTTGGTTCTTTAGTTGATGAGATGTATTTTATAGGAAGTAATGAGATACAAAAGGAAACAGATCATTTGATAGCGAATAATATCATTAATGAAAAAGAAGCTCATTTGATTTTTGGAAGTGGATATGCGGCAAAACGCAACGCTTTACTTTATGAGGCAATTAAAAATAAATTGGATTATCTTGTATTTTTTGATGATGATGAGTATCCAATGGCTGTGACAAAGACACGTTCGACAGCAATATGGGGAGGACAGCATGTGTTGACAACACATTTGAAAAATATTGGGGATGCTGATATTACCAATGGTCATCATTGCGGGTATATTTCACCAATTCCTTATATTAAATTTGATGATACGATGAAAGAATCAGATTTTCGAATGTTTATCGAGGCTATTAGCAATGATATTGTCAATTGGGATACGATAAGTTCAGTTATGAACAATGGCGGTGTTACTTATGCTGATACAAATATATTAACTAGTGATGACACGGAAGAAGTTGAGGAGGTAAATCATACAAAATTTATCTCAGGAGCCAACCTTTGTATTAATCTTAAGAATCCAGAACGAGTATATCCATTCTATAATCCACCTGGAGCGCGCGGAGAAGATACTTTTTTAAGCACCTGTCTGAGTGATAGAAAAGTGGTACGGGTTCCTTGTTATACTTTCCATGATGGCTTTTCGACTTATAACAGCCTGATGGACGGAGTATTGCCAATCAAACTAAAATATATACAGGCAGATTCTGATAAAATTCGTGACCGTTTTTATTATGCCTGCATAGGCTGGATACGATATAAACCACTTTTAATGTATATCACACAACGCGATCAGTATGATGATAAAATTCAGGAAATGCGTGAACAGCTGAAGAAAACAATTCCTATCATCTGCAAATTCTTCGGGCGTGATGATTTTGCTAATATTGAGATAGAGTTAGAAAAATATAATAAAAATGTTAAAAAACATTATAAGCAATATCTTGAAACACAGGACATTTGGAAGCGTATTTGCAAT
>JBASOB010000184.1:0-3074 GCA_049657865.1 Mobilitalea sp. | reverse complement strand
CTAATATGTTTAAATCTGTTATATCAACATTTGGCAACTGTTCAAATAAATATTTAAGATATTCGAACAGATTTAAGTTGTTTTCCTTTGCAGTTTCAATAATACTGTAAATAATTGCGCTAGATGTTGCACCTTTGGGGGTATTGCTAAATAACCAATTTTTACGTCCAATAACAAAAGGCTTAATAGCTCTTTCAGCACGGTTGTTGCTTAATTCAAGCCTACCATCAAGAAGAAATGCTTCTAGCTTCTTACGTTGATTTAAGCAATAAGTAATCGCTGAACCAAACGAACTTTTTGGCAATGCCTGTTGGCTTTGTATTTCAAGCCATGCAAAGAAAGCATCTACTACAGGTTTACTTCGTAATAGACGTTGTTGATATCTTTTTTCGTATGACAAATCAGCCAGTTCACGCTCTATTGTGAATAACTGGTTACAATATTCAAGGCCTTGACTCGCAGCCGTTGTTGATACTGGTGTATCTTTAGGTAATGCTTTTAGTGCATCAGTAAATTTACGTCTGGCATGGGCCCAACATCCAACAAGTATTACATTTTCAACCTTATGATAACCTGCATAACCATCAACATGTAAAAAGCCATTAAAGTCTTTAAGAAATATTTTCGGATAGTCACCAGAACGTGATACCTTGTATTCATAAAGTACAATAGGTACCTCATCACCACTTGTGCGATACATCCACATATATGAATCTGTTTGTGCAGGTCGCCCTGGCTCATTTAAAACTTCTAGAACAGTTTCATCAGCATGCAGGACTTCCTTTTGAACTAAAATGGAATGCATTCTATCATAAATTGGTTTTAACCAATCATTAGAACTCTTTATCATCCAATTAGAGAATGTTTGTCTTGATAATATTATGCCTGACCTTGCAAATTGCTGTTCTTGACGGTAAAGCGGCATAGCTTCAACATATTTACGAGTCATGATATATGAAATAAATGATGGTGATGCCAAGCTTCCCTTTATTACAGGATTAGGCATAGGTGCAGTAATTACTGGTGTTGTAATTTCATTTTTTTCACAGTTACGGCAGCTGTACACATAACGAACATGTTCAACTACAGTTACTTGTGCTGGAATAATTTTAAGTTCTTGGCGAACTTCTTTGCTCATTTCGTGAAGTGGTTCACCGCACTGTGGGCATGACTGTTCCTCTGGTGAAAGACGGTATTCTATCGTTTCAACAGGAAGATTATCTGGTAATTGTTCTTTACGACCATTTTTCTTTTTACGTTGGTATGTAACTGTTTCTAATGTTGGCTCTATATTAATAGGGACATTCTCTGCCTCTGGTTCATTAAATAGACTTATTTGAAAATCATCGGTTTTCTCGCTGGAAGAGCCAAATATTTTCTGCTTGCTTAAACGGTATTGCTCTTCATACCAAGCTAATTTTGCAGACAGTTCTTCTACATGAGTTTCTAATTTTACAAATTGATTTTCAAGTTCGTTCCTTGATAATTTAGTTAGATCTTTTATAATGGTTTCTTGTGTTTTTAGTTTTTTCATCATATAAATATTATATCATAATCGTCTTCAAATATCAACAAAAAATTACTTTGAATTATTGAATTTTCAAGGGATTTGAATGTTTATTTTCTATATAATGACACGTTGTTTTACTTCTTTATGTGCTTGTTTTTGTTCTAATGAAAGACCATCTAAGAGCCATCTTAATTCTCTTTCATTAATATTTAAAGTTCGCCCTGATGACTTTGTTGGCCATTTGAAATGTCCTCTTTCTAGCCTACGATAATAAAGCCAAAAACCATTATGCTCCCAGTGTAAAATTTTAATTTTATCCATTCTTTTATTGCAGAATACAAAAAGACAATTAGAGAAAGGGTCTAATTTAAATTTTTCTTTTACAGTTATTGCAAGACCATCAATTGACTTTCTCATATCAGTGCTACCACAGGCAAGGTAGACATGATCTGCTAATATATTGTTTAACATAATGAAGTTAGCACCTGGACAACATCTGTAAAAACTGATTTATCAAAATCTTTATTAACCTCAATAGAGCATGAACCGATTTTTATAATTATTGAACTTGTAGAACTTATATTATTTGATTTTGTCAGATCAACAGTGAGCCATTCTGATTCTGTTTCATTAGATTCAGTCGGGTTGGGGTCTTTATTTAGTTTAGTAATCCAGCTCTTTAGAGAATGAACACTTACATTATTTTCATTGCACCAATCTATGGCAGTCATATTACTACTTCTGTATTTATTGATTTTATCGCTCCATAGACGTCTTCTTTCACCCTTTGTCATTAATTACACCTCCATTATGGTGCAATTATATCAAAATTAAATTTGCTTTTCTATGTGGGTAATATTTAACGCTTACAGATAAATTATCTATTATTTCATTTAAATCTCTTATGACTGTAATAAGTAATTTTATCTTATAATTTTTCAATGAGCTTTTCCCTCATTTCTTTAGAAACTTGATCAAAGTCATACCTATCATCTGTCGATTCTGCTACCATTACAGCTTCTTTCAACTTTTCATATATAATATTGTCCATATTCATTTTCTCGTAGGTTTCAATGCTCATTACTACCATATCACCATATCCATTTTTTGTTAAAAAAACTGGTTCTGCTTTTTCATGCACTATTCTAGAAATATCTGAAAATTTATTTCTTAAGTCAGTTACTGGTCTTATTTGTGGCATAATATCACCTCCAATATTTATATCGTAATTCTATCGTAATTATATACATAAATCAATCAAAAGTTTTAAAATGGCATAGAGTTCTGGAAAGATTCTGGAGAAAGGGTAGGGTTACACCATTTTTTGTAATAAATACAGGCTCTAATTCATTGTGGCAAAACTCAGAAATTTCATTTGCATTATTTCTTAAATTTGATATAGGTCTTATTCTTGGCATATCATCTCTCCTTAATATCATAATTTACAACATTATTATATCATAATTCTGATATTACTGTCAATTGAAATAAAATAACAAGATGAAGAGGTTCTGGGGACGGACCTTCCCTATTCATTTATTTTAAAATTAATCTCTCTTACTAG
>JBASOB010000183.1:0-2500 GCA_049657865.1 Mobilitalea sp. | reverse complement strand
CGCATGGAGCTGACTGTTACTAATAGGTCGAGGGCTTGACCTAAAAAGGTTTGGTATAAGGACGGAAGTCCTTAAGGTTAAAGGAGTGGAAGACTCCCGGATGTAAAACTCATTTTCTATGTGTAGTACAAAGTCAATATTGTTGATCTAAAGTCAACAATATTGACCGGTTAATTGTATTGATTTGTCAATTAAATGACATATCAATTAAAACAGAAAATACCTTTAAAAGTGTTTCTGTTTTTTCTGTTATTTGTACATATCTATTTGGATTTAGTATATAATTCAATTGTTGTGTATTCCTCGATAGCTCAATGGTAGAGCGCACGGCTGTTAACCGTGAGGTTGTAGGTTCGAGCCCTACTCGGGGAGTTTATCCTTATTATCTTATAGAATAGAATTGATAATAATTGATTTTATCCTTGACGGATAAGGGTTGTATTGTTATAATAACAAAGTACCTTAAGTCCAAGAAATTGAGTCACAGAATTAAATACGGCGATATAGCCAAGCGGTAAGGCAAAGGTCTGCAACACCTTGATCATGAGTTCAAATCTCATTGTCGCCTCTAGAAAGTTCACACGACGGTGTGGGCTTTTTTTTATTGTAACCATATTTATGAGGATATAAAAAAATCAGCTAAGCATTTATAATACAATACGGAGGACAGCAACATGCTAAAAGTTAATTTCTATAATAGCGTTGAAGATAGATTACTAAAATTTGCAGTAATTGTTTCTAAATGTGAAGGCAAATGGGTGTTATGCAAGCATAGAGAGAGAACGACATATGAATGTCCCGGTGGTCATAGAGAAGAGGGAGAAGACATTTTAACAACTGCGAGAAGAGAACTTTATGAAGAAACGGGTGCGATTGGTTATGTTATCGAGCAGATAGGTATCTATTCGGTTTACGGTAATGATGGAGTAATTGAAAATAAAGTCGAGACCTTCGGCATGTTGTATTATGCTGATATTAACGAATTTGAAAAATTACCAGGATTTGAAATAGAAAAGATAGAATTTTTTGATATGCTGCCAGATAACTGGACTTATCCAGAAATCCAACCAAAATTAATAGAAAAAGTGAATCAAGTAATTGAGCCAAACACAGAGAATAACTAGAAGTCACTCGTTATTTAAAATACAATTTTAAACATCCTTTCTGTAAATAAAAAGAAGGATTTATAGGGTGTTATAGGAATGTTTTCTATGTATTGAAAGATGCGTTCAAAGTTTTCATCTGCTTTCTTTTATACTTCATTTGTTTAATTCTACCATGGCTGTTTACCACAGGAGAAGATATTTCTTGTAGAGGTAGACTTGAAATGCCAGATTGGAATTCCAAGTTTGTTTCATTGCTCACGGCAATAATTGAAATACTAGATTGGAATATCAAGTTTACATAATAATCTTTCATAAGTTGAAAACAGAACTCATCTGGAAAATGTTTTATATTTTTTTAACGGATCTATTTATATTGATTTCCTTATATAATACCAAGTGGCGTAACGGTCGAGTTACAAAATCAGGTAATATGGGTGACATTGCCAAGTATTTCTGTTATATTAATACCAATAAATAAGGAGGATGCTTTCATGGAAGATAAAAGTAAGTTTGCAAAGTTTATATCAAATAAGAGAAAAGAAGCTGATTTAACACAAAAGGAATTTGCGGAAAGATTATTTGTGTCAGATAGCACGATATCTAAATGGGAAAGAGGTCTTTCTTATCCGGATATCACATTGATTAGTTCAATTTGCAAGGAACTTAATATATCTGAGCATGAGTTTTTTATAGCATGCGAAGATATTGGAGCAAGAGAAGAGAAGAAACAGGCTAATAAATATAGGAATTTAAAGAAAGTAAGTTTTTGGACTTTGAACATTTCCTATGTGATAGGGATTATAACTTGTTTTATATGTAATCTTGCGATTGATCATACATTATCCTGGTTTTATATCGTATTGACTGCGGTAGCCTTAGCATTTACAATTACTAGCCTACCGGTAATCCTGAGCCAAAATCGAACAATAAAGGTATTCATAATTGGAACAATATTGATTTATATTTTAGAATTCGTATGTAACGTATATTCGGGACAGCATTGGTTTATAAGCATTGCGGTTCCGATTACCACAGTGTCAATTGCTATCTGCTGGACGATTATGCTGCTAATAAGATATACCAGGATAGGGAAATGGATGAAAGCTGGAATAGTAGCAGGGATCCTAGCAATTACAACGATTACAATGAATTCCTATATTGGGAGTGTATTACATATTCCGAAGGAAGAAATAAGTGACTATTTAAACCTTACTAATTGGAATCCAACAATTATCGGGAATAAAGTCGTTTTCTATCTGCTGATCATAGTTGCAGTTTTTTGTTTGTATAAAGGATTTATAAAAAGAGTAGGTGCAAAATTGTAAGCGCGAGGAAGTATATGATATGCCCCTTGTCAAGTAGACAAGTTAAATATCTAAAATAAGGTGCTGATG
>JBASOB010000182.1:0-6456 GCA_049657865.1 Mobilitalea sp. | reverse complement strand
CAGATAATCCGTCCTCCCTTTTGTTTGATTTCGTTAATCTGATCAGCAGCCTCTTTCGTTACCTGATAGAATTCGGTGTGCATATGATGATCCAGCACATTCTCCACTTTCACCGGTCGGAAAGTTCCAAGTCCGACATGTAAGGTTACTTCTACAATCTTAACACCCAAAGCAGTAATCTCATTCATTAATTCTTTAGTAAAATGTAATCCAGCCGTCGGTGCTGCTGCAGAGCCTTCATATTTCGCATATACTGTTTGATATCTGTTTTTATCCTGTAGTACATGGGTGATATAAGGGGGAAGCGGCATTTGTCCCAGCTTATCTAATATTTCTTCGAAGATACCCGTATAGGTGAATTGTACAAGGCGGTTTCCCTCCTCTAACGTATCAACGATTTCTCCCATAAGCAATCCATCTCCAAAGCTGATCTTTGTCCCTGGCTTTGCCTTCTTTCCAGGTTTAACTAAAGTCTCCCAGATATCATTCTCTCTTCTCTTCAAAAGAAGGAGTTCAATTTTTGCTCCGTGTAGTCCTTCTCCCTCTGAATTGCATATTGTCTGTTCGTGAATCTTTTCTCCGATCAATCTTGCAGGAATTACTTTAGTGTCATTAATAACCAGACAGTCTCCTGCGCGCAGATATTCTGTAATATTTTTAAATATTCTATGTTCTATTGCTCCTGTTTCCTTATCTAGAACTAACAATCTAGAACCTGAACGGTCTTCAAGCGGATCCTGTGCAATCAGTTCCTGTGGTAAATCATAGTAAAAATCATGTGTATTCATTGGTACCTCCATATAGCTAAAGCATGTAAAATTCATTCGTTAATGATTATACTGTGTTTCATAAGAAAAATCCATCTTTTCTTTTACTCTTGCAATTGAAGCTTTTCCCACTCTTCGTAAGCCAGTTCCAATTTAGCTTTCACCTCTGACTTTTCCAGAAATAACTCAGCTAATTTTTCACTTTCAAAACAATACTGAAGTATCAAATCATCCAATTCCTTTATTTCTTCCTCTAGTTTCTCAATATCCTGTTCGATATATTCCAATTTCCTAGAAGGTTTTGCATTCAGCGCTTTCTCGCTATTCATACCTTTTACATTATTGATTGCTTTTCCGGGCGCCGCGCTGTTAACCTTGCTATTTTTCATCTCAGAGTTGGATATCTGAGGTAATCTTTGCTGTACTTTTGCAGATTCCTCCAGAAAGTAGTTGTAATCACCTGCATAAAATTGTGTAGTATTATTTTCAATTGCTATTATTTTATCGGCAACTTTATTGATAAAATAACGATCATGAGATACGAATAAGATTGTTCCATCAAAATCCGACAAGGTTTCCTCAAGTACTTCACGTGAATCGATGTCTAAATGATTGGTCGGCTCATCAAGAATCAAGAAGTTAACACCTTCAAAAGTAAGGGAGCACAATTTCAATCGACTCTTTTCTCCACCGGATAAAAATTTGATTTTCTTATTCACATCTTCATTAAAGAATAAAACCTTCGCAAGCTGTGCTCTGGCTGCTCCATTCGTAATGTTGTGAAGTCCAGCGAAATACTCCAGAACTGTCTGTTCTTCATCGAAATACTCCACCTGCTGCGGCAGATAACCTATGATAATCTGAGCTCCAAGCTTGATTGCACCCTTATCCGGGTCCAGTTCTCCTAAAATCATCTTTAGCAGAGTCGTCTTCCCGCTTCCATTCTCTCCAATGATACAAGCACTATCCTGATAGAATATCGTAAAATCAACATTTTCAAGAATTGTCCGGTCTCCAAAAGATTTAGATACTGTTTCAGCAGTTAATACAATTTTTCCAGATCTTCCAACTCTATTCTGAATTAGTCTGATTTTTCTTTTATTTAATTGCGGGCGGCTTAGGGGATCAATCTTTTCCAGTCGTTTTTCCAGTTCCTTTGCATGTTTAAACATCTTTTCACTATCCCGCATCTCTCCCCAGATTCGAAAGCGCTGAATCTGCTGTTCCATTTGGTCAATTTTCTTTTGTTGATTTTGATAATTCTTAAGTTTCAGCAGAAACCTGCTTTCCTTCTCTACTACATAATAACTATAGTTTCCAAGATATACTTCTGCATGATCAAACTCTATTTCTACAATTTTACTGACTACGCTATCTAAAAAATAGCGATCATGAGAAATAATAAGTGCAGAGCCTTTATATTCCTTTAAGAATTCTTCTAACCATTCAATCGTAACTAGATCCAAATGATTGGTAGGTTCATCTAATAGCAGAATATCCGGCTCTTCCAGTAATATCTTCGCCAGAATTACCCGGGTTTTCTCTCCACCGCTGAGTTGGTTAAAACACATTTGCTTCAGACTGTCCGTAATTTGAAGACCCGTGGTTATTTTATCGATTTTAATCTCAATTCCATACCCGCCCTTCAGCTCATACTGTTCCAACAGCCTGCTATACTTTTTCATAGCATACTCTAGCGGCTCACCTTCTAGGTGTGACATTTGATATTCCAATTCCTTCATTTGTTTTTGTATCCCGTAGAGATCTTCAAATGCCATTCTCACGACATCTATGGTGGTAGTTGTGTCGCTGTAGATAGGTATTTGATTTAAATATCCCATCTTGTTGTCCTTCTTCAAACTGATGTCGCCACTCTGATGTTCCTCCATCTCCATCAGTATCTTCATGACTGTCGTCTTTCCGCAACCATTCTGTCCAATCAGGCCAATTCTTTCCCCTGTTTTTATCTCAAAGGAAATATTCTCAAATATTTTATTTGCTCCGTAATATTTTGTTAAATTATTTATATTTAATTCTATCATCTTTCTACCTCATCATTCTTATAAAATATGTTTAAAATATCAATGCTTTACTGATTTCTGCATTTTCAAATATAGATACGCATCAAAAAAGACTCAAAGCATAATAAGCCTTGAGTCTTCTCCTGTCATACTCTATCGAAAAGGAAAGGAACCTATCAAGTTGCTTATATGGTTATTCTTGAACCTATGAATTTTGGACGCACTTATCCCCTTAGTTGATAATTTTGCCGTCATTATAGCTTCAAAACGATTCCATCTAAGTTCTACGTTCATTTTCAACCATCCTTTTCTTAGAGCAATTCAATCACTTTTGAATTGTTTTCTGATTACCTGCGTATTTATTTTCTTCATTAAACACAATCAATAAGAACTGAAAGGAATTAGCACTAATAGCCTTCACATTCTTATAAATCTAATTATTCAGAAATAATATTCCTTACTTTATTCGTCTTAACTAAAACAATAAATCCGATTTTTTCTTAAGAAGTGTTGCTCCATTTATTATTAATAAAATGCCAGAAACAATCCCTGCGACAATTAATAAAATTCCCATAACAAGGTTCCAAACACCCGCTGATCTCATTGTTTGATATATTTTCTCCATCATTGTATGTTCCTCCTTTATAGATAACGATTATATTCTTATTTTACACCGTATTGCTCATAATATCCATCAATTGCCGTTTTTAATATCTCATCGATTACTATTTTACCATGATATGGTTTATTATACAAATGTTCAACTACTTCTGCCATCGTTACGATGGATGTAGTTGCAATACCATAATTTTCTTCAATTTCAGTCAGTGCACTCTTACTGCCCTGTCCACGCTCCATACGGTCTACTGATACAACGAGGCCAATCACCTTAACATCACCTTGCGCCGCAAGTATTGGCATCGTCTCACCGATTGAAGTTCCTGCTGTAGTAACATCTTCGATAATCACCACTTTATCTCCATCTGCAATTGGTGATCCGAGAAGAATACCTTTATCCCCATGATCCTTTACTTCTTTACGATTGGAACAATATTTAATGTCTTTATCATAGAATTCGCTGATTGCCATCGTTGCTGCAACGGTAAGCGGGATTCCCTTATATGCGGGTCCAAATAATACATCAAAATCAAGTCCATATTTATCATTGATTGCCTTTGCATAATATTCACCGAGCTTTCTAAGTTGTGCTCCGGTACGGTAAAAACCTGTATTTACAAAGAAAGGCGTCTTGCGACCGCTCTTTGTAGTAAAGTCCCCAAATTTCAATACTCCGCAATCAACCATAAACTCTATAAACTCTTTTTTATACTGTTCCATATTATTCTCCATTCCTATACAATCAATAACATTAGGCCGCAAGCTCATAGCCTCAATTTTTCTTCCCATTATGCATTTATTGTAACACAAAGATTATAAAAAATATAGTTTTACAATATCTATATTTTATGTCCATCAATAAATTTCCAGTTATAAAATTATTATAGACAATAAGGCGATATTTTTTCAGTCTTTCTTAATAATAAGCACGTTGCTTATTTCACGCATCCAATTAATTCTTTAATATCTTCTATCTTATATTTTCTCATATATTCTTCAATACCGTCAATCACTTCAATCGTCGTCGTAGGCTTTATAAAATTAGCTGTGCCGACAGCCACCATAGTCGCTCCGGCCATGATAAATTCAAGTGCATCTTCTGCATCTGTAATTCCACCCATTCCGATGATTGGTACCTTTACAGCATTTGCAACCTGATAGACCATTCGAACAGCGATTGGTTTAATTGCAGGACCGGACAATCCTCCGGTTTTATTGGCTAGTAAGAATTGTCTGCGGTTAATATCAATTTTCATACCGGTAAGTGTATTGATTAAGGATAATACATCTGCTCCGCCTGCCTCTGCTGCCCTTGCCATTTCCGCAATGTCAGTAACATTTGGGCTCAGCTTCATGATGATAGGCTGTTTTGCAACTCTCTTCACTGCGGAAGTAATTGCCATGACGGCCTTTGGATCTTGACCAAAAGCAATTCCGCCCTCTTTTACATTCGGACAGGAAATATTAATTTCTAGCATATCCACATCGGAGTCTGCCAAACGCTCTACCACTGCACAATAATCTTCTGTTGTTTTACCAACTACATTGACGATAATTCTGGTGTCAAATTTCTTTAAAAAAGGAAGATCTCTTTCCATAAATACATCAACTCCAGGATTTTGTAATCCGATTGCGTTGAGCATACCACCGTAAGTTTCAGCTACTCTCGGTGTTGCATTTCCAGCCCAAGGAATGCCGGCTACACCTTTCGTAGTTACAGCTCCAAGCCTTGACAAATCTAAGTATTCACTGTATTCCATACCAGAGCCAAAGGTTCCGGAAGCGGTAGTAACGGGGTTTTTGAACGTGATTCCGGCTAGAGTTACGCTTGTATTCATAATTCCACCTCTTCCGCATAAAATACAGGGCCATCTTTGCATATTCTTTTATTTTTAACATTCGTATGATGGTCCACTTCTTTTGTCTTGCAGACACAGCCAAGGCATGCACCAACCCCACAAGCCATTCTTTCTTCCATGGAAATCTGCGCCCTGATACCATTTTCCTGCGCATATGCTTTAATTCCACGAAGCATCGGTGTCGGTCCGCAGGCAAAGATAATATCTGCCTCTAAGTGATTGGCCTTGATTGCATCGATAACATTTCCCTTCGTACCGCAACTTCCATCTTCCGTCGATAGGAATACAGTTCCATAAGGAGCAAATTCCTTCTCTAAAAAAGTAATGTCACGATATCCTAATACGATTTGTTTTTCACAATTCAATTGCTTTGCCAATTCCAGCATAGGAGGAATTCCAATTCCGCCCCCGATCAAGATTGCTTTCCTGCCCTCAAAGGTGAATCCGTTACCTAAAGGTCCTAATACTTCTATCGTGTCTCCTGCTGTTAACTGAGCGAATTCTTTCGTTCCTTTACCCGCAATTCGATATACTAATCTCACCTTACCCTGCTCTTTGTCAATTTCACAAAT
This sequence comes from Mobilitalea sp., assembly GCA_049657865.1. GTDB lineage: Bacteria > Bacillota > Clostridia > Lachnospirales > Lachnospiraceae > Mobilitalea. The sequence goes on along the minus strand of JBASOB010000182.1, from coordinate 619 downwards.
ACTAATCGGCCTCGGGAGAATTCTGCTGCCATCGTTGCAGTAGAGGGATACAAACTGACCTGGTACAGCTGTTTTTGCTATATCCGGAGCCTTAAGCCACATACTGTAGATTTCTTCTGCAATACCTATATTTTCTAGTATTATGGTTGGTGTTATGATTGCTGCCATATTGATCTCCTATCATAAATTTCTGAACAAGATATATTGGTAGTAAGGTTCACAACCGCTTACCATCGTGAGCACCCAGGTATCTTATTCCGTACATTATATAATATAAATTTGCATGAGACAAGGTCGTATTTATTATTATTCATTCTGAACCGTCTCTCTATGATCTCTGGAACCTCTGAAATCTCTTTCGATACCCGAAAGAAGTTCAACATGAATTTCCTATGGAATTCATGTTGGAGTTCTTTTGCGTGAAGACGCCCTTACTTCACGCTTCTAGCCATTCATTATTTTCACTCGGACCTTACGTGTTCGTGGTCCGTCGAATTCCATAAAGTAGATTCCCTGCCAGGTTCCAAGAAAAAGTTTTCCTTCTTCAATGATCACTGTCTGTGAGAAACCCATCATGCTTGACTTAATATGTGCTGCAGAATTACCTTCGGCATGATTA
>JBASOB010000181.1:0-2337 GCA_049657865.1 Mobilitalea sp. | reverse complement strand
TGAGTGGAAAATTATGTATACTATTTATCCTTTAATAATAAAAGATGTTACAGTAGAAGATAGTGGATGTTCGTGATCTACATAAACATTCGGAACAGTCCGATTACTTTACCCTGGACACTGAGATCATTCACAATGATGGGTTCCATTGTATCATTCTCTGGTTGAAGACGATAATAGCCGTTCTCTTTATAGAAAGTCTTGACCGTAACTTCATCGCCGATAAGAGCTACTACAAAGTCACCGTTCTTTGCATGAGACTGCTTTTGGACTAAAATCTTATCACCGTTGAAGATACCAGCATTAATCATACTGTTGCCTTTAACTTTCAGCATAAAGGTTTCTTCATTTGGCATAAGATCAGAAGGTATCGGGAAATAGCTGTCAATATTCTCAACCGCTAATATCTGTTGTCCGGCAGTAATTGTGCCGACAACAGGTACGTTCACTAGTTCGCGTCTTGTAAGATTGAATTCATCATCAATAATTTCAATCGCACGAGGTTTAGAAGGATCTCGGCGAATATAACCGTTCTTCTCTAAAGTTTCAAGATGGGAGTGCACGGATGAGGTGGATTTTAACTTAACAGCTTCACAAATTTCACGAACAGCCGGCGGATATCCCTTATTAATAATCTGGGATTTTAAATAATCTAAGATTTCTTTCTGTTTATTACTAATTCTACCATACCCCATTAGTATCAGCCTCCATTTCCTATTTGTACAATTATATCATATCTTTTTTGAAAATGCAAAACCTATGTTCTGAAAAACGAAAAAATGTTTGTAAAAAGAAATGTATGTTCGAAAATAATTATTGACAAACGTATGTATGTTCGATATAATCAGTATAAAGAAACAAACGTTCGTATCATATGTTCTGATTATTTTACGAATATTTTAAAAAGATTTCTTTTTTAGACATCGGATGACTTCACCCCATCATATAATGAGAACAGTAAGAGACATATAACGATATAGATCGATCAATTATTGGGAGGTACTTAAGATGAATAGAACAGAGGATAGAAGCATGGATCAAAGATTGAAGGAAGCATTGGATAGAACATTAGATAGAACATTGAATCGAACATTGAATAATACAGAATATCAGAAGGAAGATCAATTCAGCAGAAAGAGAGTATATATCATGGGGGCAATCCTATTAGTTTGCCTGATTACTTTTTCCGTCTTATTCCTAAGTAAGACCGCAACTGCTGAGGGAAGTAATGATCGTATTAAGTTAGTAACCAGTGTTGAGATTGAAAAGGGTGACACTTTATGGAGTATTGCTTCTGAATATGTAACCTATGAATATAGCGACATGAACGAATACATCGATGAAATTATAGATAGTAATAACCTGCCGGATGATACCATTCATGCTGGGAACTATATCGTAGTATCATATTATGCCAATGATTTAAGATAATATGATGATAATGATAGAAAGACCTTTTTTGTTGAATAAAACAGCTATTTATTAGTCGTAATATTCCGCAAAGAGGGTCTTTTTTGCAAAAATATCAATAATTATTCGATGATTTCTATAATTACGTTTCTATCATAATTTTCTTCTTCGTTTTATGTAAAAAAGTTGCAATCCAATGAAGAAATAGGTAAAATCATTATAGAAAAGATTGTAATAAGAAGGGAGATTCTCAAATGAATAAACTCAAAGGTATCAACTATAAGTTTTTTATAGTGTCTTTATTCATTGATTTACTTATTGTGCCCTTTCATGAATTAGTACATGCTATTGTGTATAAAATGCAGGGATATGAGGTAATCTTTCATTTTACAAGTGCAGAACCGATTAATGGAGTTAACACTATATTTGGAGCAACAGTCGGATTGGGGGCGAATATACTATTTGCAAGTATATTTGCTTTGCTATTTATAGAATGTAAGAATCTATATATTTATGCTATGGTGGTGGCTAATACCCTAATGGCTCGAATTGTAGCTTATATTTTTGCACTTTTTGGCTTAAGATCTTTGAATGATGAAATCTATATAGCCAAAACTTTTGGGGTTAGTCCCACTATGGTATATAGTATTGGATTATTTGTTATGTGCCTCATTATAGGAATGTCAACCCGCAGATTATTTATCGAATATGGCAAAAAGTATTCGTTACATATTGTTGCACTTTCGGCTGCTGCCTGTACGGTTGCTTTCTTGATAATCAAATACATCGAAATTTCAGGTATTTAAAGTGTTGGAATTTGTAGACGGAGTAAACCAACTGCAGGTGTTATTGGTAAGAATGAAATTATAAATTTTTACTTTGATTTAGTTCCCTGATACAGCATCTTGATTAAATAATAGGAAAATG
>JBASOB010000179.1:0-7573 GCA_049657865.1 Mobilitalea sp. | reverse complement strand
TACTGTCTTAAAAGAATGTTATGTGGAACCAAGTATTAAGAATGCAACAGCTCAAGATAGTTTCCAGTTCTTAAGACAAGGCTATTTCTGTCTCGACTGTAAGGACTCAACTGCAGAGAAACCTGTTTTTAATAGAATCGTTTCAATGAAGAGCTCATATAAACCTGTATAAGCAGCAACAAAGAATGGAGGAGAAATAATTTGGCTAATTTATTTTCAGGACTAGAGGCATTTGGCCTTGGTAATTTATCGGATATGAACATCTATGAGGAAAAAGGGAAAGAAGAAGACAAAGGAACGGCAGCAGATGCAAAACCCACATTTTCTGAAGAAGATAACATATTTGATAAAACATATGCATGTCCGGTATGCGATAAAGAATTTAAGACGAAAAACGTAAAGTCAGGTAAAGTTAAACTCCTTTCCCTGGATACTGATTTAAGACCGAAGTATCAATATATGGATCCGTTAAAATATGATGCAATTGTATGCCCTAATTGTGGTTTCGCTGCACTAAACCGTTTCTTTAAGTATGTCACGATGGCACAGGCAGGATTAATTAAGAATAATATTTCTGCGAAATTTAAAGGGATCAGTGAAGCTGGGAATATTTTCAGTTATGATGATGCGATAACCAGGCATAAACTGGCATTGGTTAATGCAATTGTTAAGAAGGCAAAAACTTCGGAACGTGCCTATACTTGTCTTAAGACAGCTTGGATTATTCGAGGTAAAGCGGAAAATCTTGAGCACAATACGCCGAACTATCAAGCGGAAATCGCAGCATTGTTAAAAGAAGAAAATGAATTCATTACGAATGCTTATGAAGGCTTTTCGGAAGCGTTCAGCAAAGAAACATTTCCGATGTGTGGCATGGACGAAATTACTACTACATTAATGATGGCAGACCTTGCCAGAAGAATCGGTAAAAATGATGAATGTGGAAGATGGGTGTCTAAGGTACTGATAGCTAGAGATGCAAATGACCGAATTAAGCAAAAAGCCAGGGACATCAAGGAACTGCTCCATGAGGCTAGACAATAAAGGCGGGATATGATTTGAAAGAAAAACTATATACGATTCCTGTAAATGATGCTTTTAGTGCAGATTGTGAATGCCCGATCTGTACTATGAGAAAAACCTTAGAATCAAATGCAATTGAGTTTACGATGGGGCCTAGTTATATGGAGGATGATATCAGAGCAGAGACTTCACGCATGGGCTTTTGTCAAAAACATTTGGAACAATTATATAGAAATCAAAATCGCCTTGGATTGGCTTTAATTCTTAAAACACATATGGATAAAGTCGTAAAAGATCTTGAAAAACTTTCTGAGGGCAATGTGAGGGCTGCATCACCTTCTTTATTTAAGAAAAAGGCGGAGAGTTCCGAGGTGGTTACTTATTTAAACCAGTTGGAAGCGAATTGCTTTGTGTGTAATAAAATAGATGGAACCTTCGATCGCTATATTGCGACTATATTTCATCTGTATCATAATGAGGAAAACTTTCGCAGGCAATTCAAAGCCTCCAAAGGCTTTTGTACAGAGCATTACAAGGTTCTGTATGAAGCAGCACCGCAGCATTTAGGCGGCGACGAATTGAATAATTTCATAAAAGAATTAAATCGGCTATATCTTGATAATATGAAACGCGTGAGCGAAGATGTAGAATGGTTCATTAATAAATTTGACTATCGTTATGCTGACGAACCATGGAAGAATGCCAAAGATGCTTTGACTAGAGCGATGCAAAAGACGAAGAGTCTTACTGAAAAGTAAGAAAAAATGAGAAAACAGAAGATATAATGAGCAATTACAAAGAAATGCTTGATTTCATGCGGATTTTACATCGTATGGAATTTGCAATATAAATGCAAATTTACTAATATATAAATCAGCGATTAGCACTCAACTATAAAGAGTGCTAATAACAAGTTTCTACAGCAAGAGTTACACCAACATATTGAAATTAAAGGAGGAATATAAAATGAAACTTAAACCATTAGGAGATAAGGTAGTCTTAAAGCAATTGGTTGCAGAAGAAACCACCAAATCCGGAATTGTATTACCTGGACAGGCAAAAGAAAAACCTCAGCAAGCAGTTGTAATTGCAGTAGGTCCCGGAGGAATGATAGACGGGAAAGAAGTTACCATGCAGGTAGTAGTTGGAGATAAAGTAATATATTCTAAATATTCGGGTACAGAAGTAAAGCTTGAAGATGACGAATTTATCATTGTAAAGCAAAATGATATTGTTGCAGTTGTTGAAGACTAATTTAAAGGAGATAATTAATCATGGCAAAAGAAATTAAATACGGCGCTGAAGCAAGAGCAGCTCTTGAGATAGGCGTTAATAAATTGGCAGATACCGTTAAAGTAACCCTCGGACCGAAGGGCAGAAATGTTGTTTTAGATAAATCTTACGGAGCACCTTTAATTACGAACGATGGTGTTACGATTGCAAAAGAAATCGAATTACCAGATCCTTTCGAAAATATGGGAGCACAGCTTGTGAAAGAAGTTGCAACTAAGACAAATGATGTTGCAGGTGATGGCACAACAACAGCTACCGTTCTTGCTCAGGCAATGATTACAGAAGGCATCAAAAATTTAGCTGCCGGAGCTAATCCAATTATCTTAAGAAAAGGTATGAAGAAAGCTACAGACTGTGCAGTAGATGCGATTGTTAAAATGAGCTCTGCTTTAAACGGCAAAGAACAAGTTGCAAGAGTTGCAGCTATTTCTGCAGGAGATGACGAAGTAGGTCAATTAGTTGCAGATGCAATGGAAAAAGTATCAAATGATGGCGTTATCACGATTGAAGAATCCAAAACTATGAAGACAGAGCTTGATTTAGTTGAAGGTATGCAGTTTGATCGTGGATATTTATCCGCTTATATGGCTACTGATATGGATAAGATGGAAGCAAATCTTGACAATCCTTATATCTTAATCACGGATAAGAAGATATCGAATATACAGGATGTATTGCCGATACTTGAGCAGATTGTGCAATCAGGTTCCAGATTACTTATTATTGCAGAAGATGTGGAAGGCGAAGCACTTACAACACTTGTAATTAATAAATTAAGAGGTACTTTTACTGTTGTGGCTGTGAAGGCTCCTGGTTATGGCGATAGAAGAAAAGCTATGCTTCAGGATATCGCAGTATTAACCGGCGGTACTGTTATATCAGATGAATTAGGCCTTGAATTAAAAGAAGCAACCATGGAACAGCTTGGCCGTGCAAAATCAATTAAAGTTCAAAAAGAAAATACAATTATCGTAGACGGTGAAGGCAATAAAGCTGAGATTAATGCGAGAATCGCTCAGATTAAAACACAGATCGAAGAAACCACTTCTGAATTTGATAAAGAAAAATTACAGGAAAGACTTGCTAAATTGGCAGGTGGCGTTGCTGTAATCAGAGTTGGTGCAGCTACTGAAACAGAGATGAAAGAGAACAAACTCCGTATGGAGGATGCTCTTGCAGCTACGAGAGCAGCAGTAGAAGAAGGTATTATTGCAGGTGGTGGTTCTGCGTTTATTCATGCTTGTAAAGATGTTGCTAAGTTAGCAAAAACATTAACAGGCGATGAGAAAACAGGCGCTGAAATCATCTTAAAAGCACTGGAATCTCCTCTGTACAGAATTGCTTATAATGCAGGACTTGAAGGATCTGTAGTTATTAATAAAGTGAAGGAAAGCAGAGTAGGGATTGGCTTTAATATCTTGACAGAGAAATATGTCGATATGGTAGAAGCTGGTATCCTTGATCCTACGAAAGTAGCAAGGGCAGCACTGCAGAACGCTAACAGCGTAGCTTCAACATTATTAACAACAGAAGCAGTTGTAGCTAATATCAAAGAACCAGAACCAGCAATGCCTCAAGGCGGCGGCGGAATGGGTATGATGTAGGATTCAAACAAAAGCATCAACTAAAGACAAGTTAACAAGAAATAAGAGATAACTTCTTATAACTAATATCGAGGTCAGTACTTTCGTTTCACTCTTTAAATTTTGGCACCGGTTGCGGCAGCTTTCTCCATCTAGAATGGGGAGCAGCTCCAAGCCGTATACAGGTGTCAGAAATATTATGAGGGAAATAATTGGTACTGGCCTCGTTTTTTGGGCTCTGATGGTTTGTATTATTTCTTCTGGTTTTCATAGTAATCGTCAATTCCGTCACAGATCCCGTTTACGATTTTCCTTTGATATGATTTAGTTTGCATTGCTTTATCTTCTTTGGGATTCGACATAAAACCTACTTCTATAATAGTGACGGGGATTGTAGACCAGTTGATCCCGCTCATCGTGTCGTTAGCAGAGGCACCTCGGTTCTTAGCTCCGGTTTGTTCACATATGGCATCTACGATGGACTCGGACAATTCGCGGCTGTCTGTGCTTAAATCAGAGACATAGGGGTTGTCTTTTGAGGGATAGAGGGTACTTACGCCTTTGACACTGGAATTATCAGAACCATTGGCGTGGATTCGGAGGAAGAGATCGGACCCGCTGTCGGCAGCAAGATCTGCACGTTCTTTATTGCTGAGATCGACATCGTTTGTTTCACGTATCATGAACACCTCATAACCTCTGTCTAGAAGCTCCTCTTTGACCTTTAGAGCGATAGTAAGGTTAAACTTATATTCAGGTACCCCTGAGGAGACTCCCTGCGTTCCTGAGCTAACCTTTGCTTTTTTTGTCTTAGAACCTGGGCCAATGGGCTCTTTCTCATAATTTCCTTTACTTTGATGCCCTGCATCTATGGCAATCATTTGTTTTGTATTATCAGCATCATTTAGATCCTTATCAGAATCAATATTGGAAGAAGTGATTTCTTTTACTTCTTTATCAGTAGTTTTATTCTTAGCAGATTCATTATCTATAGATTCGTTCTGGATAGCATCATTATCGGCAGATTCATTTTGGACAGTATCACTATCTGCGGATTTATTCTGGACAGTATCACTATCTGAGGATTCATTCTGGACTGTATCACTATCGGCAGATTTGATCTCTGGAGTTGCTGGTCTGCCGGTAGTATTATTTTTAGGTGTAACCCCAGCTTGGGTATTGGAGGCCGGATTGTTTTGATTAAGATTTTTGGAAGAAGAGTCTTTGCTGCTCGTGCAAGAGGCAAATATTAGTAAACTGATGATTATGAGGAAAAAGAACGAGCTTTTTCTGATATTTAATAGTTTCATGAATATCCCCTTTCTGTCTTACTTAAGGATATCTACATTATAAAGAGAGGGATATGGAATGGCAAGGATTAATTGAGAATAAGTAATAGACAAAAGCGGTCCTTCAATTAATTTAAGGATTTCTGCATAATACAGAAAAATGAATTGACAGTGATGGCAAAATTGATTATGATTAGGCGGTACAATTTAAATAGTATTAATTATTAATGCTAGGGGAGCCCTGGGCTGAGAGGTATGCGTAATCTGCATGCTGACCCTTACTACTTGATCCGGATAATACCGGCGGAAGGAAGCAATCAAGTGGCCCCCTCCGAAGTTCTGAAAAGGAGGATTTTTTTATGTTTGAAAAGGTTTTAGAGTTTTTAGCAACAAAGGAGATTTATTCCGAGACAGAGGTATATTATACCCCGACATTTGCAGGCAATATGGTACTTGCGCTGCTGATCGTATTATTATTTATTGCGATGGCCGCATTCAGCGGATATAAGAAAAAAGTTCGCGCAAAGCAATTGGCTTTTTCTGCAATGGCGGTAACGCTAGCTGTAGTGACGTCATTTGTGAAGATCGTATCTTTACCGTTTGGAGGATCCATTACCTTGTTCAGTATGTTTTTCATCTGTTTGATTGGTTACCTTTATGGAACAAAAGCAGGTATTATTACTGGTATTGCATACGGATTTCTACAACTCATTTTAGGGCCGACCGTAATTCATCCACTCCAATTACTTTTAGATTATCCAATCGCATTTGGATGCTTGGGGCTTACCGGTATTCTGGCTAACACAAAGAATGGTATTATTAAAGGATATTTATTAGGAGTTGCAGGAAGGTTCCTGTGTCATTTCATCAGTGGTTATTTATTCTTTCCTATGTATACGCCGGAAGGAATGAATCCAATTGTATATTCGCTTGGATATAATGCAACTTATATTGTTCCGGAAGCGATTGCAACGATACTGATTCTTCTTATTCCAGCAATTCAAAATGCACTTCGCGAAGTTAAAAGAATGGCAAACGAAGTCAATTAGAGATAAAGATTCATTGGAGACGAGCAGTCGAAGATGATTGATATAAGTACAAGAGATTAAGTACGAGAGATTAAGTACAAGAGATTAAGTACAAGAGATTAAGTACAAGAGATTAAGTACGAGAGATATAAGTGTAAGAGAGATAAAAATAGAAAAAGTAAATTTGGAATAAATTAATGAAAGATACTATTTAAATCAATGTACAAATAAAAAACACGCAGCGGAATGCGTGTTTTTTATTATTCATTGTAATGATTTACTTATTTGTGGAAACTATCTCTGTTCTATTGACGGATGAGTTATCACTGTTAGCTGCCTTCATTGTGGAGCGAAGATCTGAAAGATCAAATTCTGAATCTAAAAATTTATTCAAATCGCTCACTAAAGAATTTGATGATGCAGCAGATCCACCGTTAAAAAATTCATCTAAAGCTTTTGCCAAATCAGATTCTGGAATGTAATTCAGTTCTTGGTGATCATTAAAATATGCATCTAATAAAGACGCATCCGAGGTACTGGTTACAATGACAGAACACATAGCGTATTTAGGAGTACCATCGCTATTGGAAGATTCAATTTCAGCGAATAAATAAGTTAAACCGATTTTATTGGCTGTAATTCGACCACCGGGACTTACACTTGCGATGGAAGGGTCGTTGCTGGAGAATTTAGCGTCTTCAGCAGTGTTGGTTGGCTTTAAAATTACTCTTAAAAAGTCGATATTGTTTAAACCTAATATAATTCTTGATCTGGTTAATTTAACGCTGAAAGCTGGTGGGCCAACGGTAACTTCACAATATAAGTTTGTTGGGTCCGTATCATCTTTAATGGTTACAGTGATAATAGCAACACCTACTTTAACAGCAGTAATTGTACCATCGTCATTAACAGAAGCAATTTCCGAATCATTGGACTTGAAAGTAACTTTTGAATTTTCAGCAAGGTTATTCACCTTTAATACAAATGACTTTCCCTTTACCAATATTTTACTATTCACATACAACCGATAGTCGTTCTTCTTGTCCTTGGTAGTTTCGCTTGCCTGCGCAACAGCTGTACTTTGCAGTGGCATATACGGTACAATTAAAGTTAAGAAAAGAAGTAAGCCAAGGGTGATAATGCAGTTACATAAGAAATTCTTTTTCATGGCTATTCCTCCGTATTCTGGAAATTTCTTTTGTCACATCCTATCTATTCTTCGATTATTATACAGGTCGATTTTGTCAGAAAAGTGTCATATCAGAAAAAAATGAGTGAAAACTACAAATATATTAGGAATCAATCAAAAAAGGTAAGGATAAGACGACGAAATCTGATTTGCTGGAACCTGCATTTA
>JBASOB010000178.1:0-7268 GCA_049657865.1 Mobilitalea sp. | reverse complement strand
GTCATATACATTGCCAGAAAAGCTTGCTGTAACCATATATAGGAGGATAATGCTTCGAATTTCATTGGAAACGCCTCCGGATTCACTTCATAAAAGGCTTTATACATTAATATGGTTAAAAATCCCCATGCGAACTGAGTCGCAATTCCTGCCAATGCCGCTGCTCGGTATTGAAGTCCTGCGATAAATCTCATTCGAAAATAGGAATAATATTTCTTGTATTTGTTAGTTTGATTTTCTCTTACATGCAATTCGTCCATCTCCCTTTATCATATTATATTAATCTACGATACTACTATATATTCCAGATAATATCCAAGGATTACTTCTAGTAATCTCCATTCTTTCAAACTCTGCAAATTCGGGTGTCATGAACAAATTCGTCGGATGCAAAATATTGATTTCTCATACAGAATACATTGATCATCTGTTTGATACCCTATAGATTTTTATCGTGAACTAGATATGATATTGGTGATAAAGGCCTGCTACTATTTGCTCGATGGAAGGTCCCTCAACTGAAATATCAGTTACCTCCACTTGCTTTGATATATAAGAAATTGCATCTGAAACAGTCAGTATATTACTATCAATATGAAAGGTTGCATACTGGTTAATTCGAGCAGTTTCTGTCATGCCTTCACATACCGTAATTAGACCTCCCGTAAATTCTACGGTAAGTCTCTTATAGGTTGAAAATTCTTTCTTGATATCTTCTAGATGTCCATCCATCAGAATTCTTCCTTTTCCGATTAAGATAATTCTTTGGGTCAGCGTTTCGATATCCTGCATATCATGCGTCGTTAAAATAACCGTTGTCCTATGGTTTTTATTCCGTTCCAGAATAAAATCCCTGACCGCGATTTTAGAAACAGCATCAAGTCCAATCGTGGGCTCGTCTAAGAAAAGAATTTTAGGGCTGTGTAAGAGCGAAGCTGCTATCTCACATCGCATTCTTTGTCCAAGCGACAGCTGTCTGGTCGGTGTCTTGATAATCTGTTCCAGATCAAGAAGGGTAACCAGTTCGTCTAAATTATTGTGATAAGTCTGAGTTGGAATTCGATAGATGTCTCGTAGAAGTTCGAAGGAATCAATCACCGGTACATCCCACCATAACTGGGACCGTTGTCCAAAAACAACTCCGATATCTTTTACATGTTCCGTTCTTTCTTTCCATGGGACTCTGCCATTAATGATACAGGTTCCCGCATCCGGTGTCAGTATACCGCTTAGCACCTTAATGGTACTGCTTTTACCGGCTCCGTTGGGACCAATATAACCGACCATTTCTCCTTCCTTAATATGAAAGGAAATATCATCGAGTGCTTTGATGCATTCATACTGCCTGTGAAATAAAGCCTTAAATGCTTCAGAAAATCCGGCATTACGCCGATTGACCTGAAAGGTCTTAGAGATGTGTTGTACTTCAATCATTTGCAATCCTCCTGGTAGTAATATTTTTACAAATATCTTGCCAAGCGACGGCGTACCGTTTTAGGTACACTTTTTTCCTTGGATTTTGCCAAGAAAACCCGCGGGTAATTTTCACTTACCTATAAGCGAACTTAAATTATACCCAAATACGGGAAATTAGTCAATCAAAAACATGAAGAACAGATCGAAACTTCCTTGAAAAATAATATTAACTAACCTTATTTATTTAGACTAGATGTATCAAAATAAATATGATAAAAGTTTCAAAGTTCCTATTAAAAAGACCCTATAAGATAAAGTCAGTTAAATTTTGGCGAATGCCTCTTTTTTCACTGTCTATCTTATAGGGCCCATTTAGTATCGAAGGAACTTTGTCCCTTTTTATTTGTTTCATCACTGTCTGGTATTTAGAACAAATTATACTTAATAGCATAATTATCCTTTCATGCCATATATCTTTTCATGTCTTAAATCTTTTTATACTCTAAATCTTTTATGCCTTAAATCTTTTATGCCTTAAATCTCTTAACAATATCCTGCAAACTAATCGCTAACTCAGCAAGTTTTTCACTGGATTTTGCAATTTCATCCATGGAAGCATTTTGTTCCTCCATCGCTGAGGAGGCTTCTTCTGTACCGGCTGCATTTTCTTCCGCAATAGCAGAAAGGGTCTGAAGCATATCTAATATGTCATTCTTTGCCTTTGCCATATCTTCTTCTGATGTATTCAGCTGAGATACAGCTTTTTCAGACTCACCCATCGCTTCAGAAATTGATTCATATTTATCTTTGGTACTTAGTACGCTGTCATACTGCTCTTTCGAAAGCAGATTCATACGTTCCATACTCTCAACTGCTTTGCCGACATTCTCCTGCAGTTCTTGAATAATTCCATCAATATACCCAGTTGAAGATGTTGACTGACCCGCAAGTTTTTTAATCTCTGATGCAACCACGGCAAAACCTCTACCGGCTTCCCCTGCTCTTGCTGCTTCTATCGAAGCATTCAGTGCAAGCAGATTAGTTTGATCTGCGATTGCAGTAATCACGCTGCTTGCTTCACTGATTTTTGCAGTGCTAACATTTGTTTGGAGGATAATATCATATACCTCTTTCGTAGCTGCATTGTTATCTATCGTAATCTTCGACAGTCTTTCAATATCGCTCAGTCCGTCATCCACGACTGAGGTTACTTTTTCAGAGGCCTTATTTAAATTCATCATCTGTTCTCTGTTTAATTCCATAATATCGCCAAGTTTTATTGCCTGCATGGATCCTGCTTCTGTATTGCCTGCTTGTTCGGAAGCTCCTTTGGCAATTTCCTCTACGGTTCTGGATACTTCTTCCGAGGTCCCTGCAGACTTTTCTGCTGTTGCAGTCATTTGCTGTGCTGTAGCTGAAACCATGAGAGAAGAATCTGTAAGCTCTGTAATAATATTGCGAAGGTTATTCGTAATTCCCTGCATCGCAAGTGCTAAGGTTCCACTTTCATCTTTCACGGATAAAAGCTTAGCCGGAATATTTTCCGTTAAATCAAGGTTTGCAATTTTTTCTGATATTTTAGACATAATTGTTAACGGCTTTACAATTGCAGTTCCAACGAAGAAAACCACAAGAATACCGGACAATATAATAAAACCAACGATGATATAAATACTGTTTTTCAAGCTTTTAATTGGTGCAAATAATTCTGCCTCATTCGCTGTAACAACATAAATCCAATCCTGTCCTTCTAATTCTGAAAATCCTGCATATAATGCTTCTGTTTCCATCTCAGCATTAAAATCATGATATCTGATATAACCGTTTTTCTGTTCAATAATAAGTGCAGTGGTTACAGCCAAATCAGCATAAGTTGGATATCCAACCGCTTTATCAATGGCGTTAAACTGAGTGTTGATTAAATCTTTATTCGGATTTGCCATCATGGTTCCTTTGGTATTAAGGATATATCCATATCCCTTTTCCCCGTATCCGGAATCTGCGGTCATTTCACTAAGAATCTTTCCATCCATTCGGCCGACTAATACACCGACTACCTTTTCATTCTCAATAATTGGTGCCGCAACCATGACCACTGGTTTATTGGTAACTCGGCTAATAATGACATCAGAGACATTCGCTTCACCGGCAAATGCTTTGATTACATAATCTCTGTCTCCTAATTGACTTTCTGATCCATCCGTATAATATGTTGTCCCATCCGGAAGTACAACTCCAATATCCATAAATTCTGTCTTTTCTAGCTGAGACAGCAACAATGGTAATTGTTCATTCCAGTCCATTGACTGCATTTCTTCCTGTAATGCCATCATATTAAGTGATGATGTCATTGTGTTAAGATGACTCTCAACTAATTCGGCTCCCTCATCTGCAAGTAATTGAACTGATAGCTCTGCGCTGTCACTTAATAAAACAGAACCTCTATTGGTAGTAAAATATGCCACCGTAACAGTTGCTATGATGATAAGAATACTAAAGGCAACTATTAATTTCAATCTGATACTTTTCATGTCTGCAATCTCCCTCTTGTATAAAACTAGTAATATTTCTAAGCCATAAAACAAAACTCATTATATGACATAATGAGTTTAATTTCAATAATTTTATATTTTTTTACATGCAAGTAAACATGACACTTCATCCTTATTGATGGTCTTCCTATTTACGACGTCTTCATGATCTCCTTTAAAATTATATATTCTTCTGCTGAAAGATTAAAAACATCAAGTTCCATATGTCCATTATTATAATCTATTACATTGATACATGCATTTTTAAGCAATATTTTACCAGTTCCTGTTTCACCGCTGCATAATATAGAAAGTACTGAATTGATGGATGCCCCATGAGAAACCATTATAATATTACCATTATTGTACTGTTTGGCATATTTATGTATACTCGCTATCATTCGCTTGCTGAGCTCGTCCCATGGTTCTTTATCATCTTTTTCGCCAGACGCATAGAAAGCTTCACGTTCTTTCGGTGTCATACCTGATACCTTAGAAAAATCACGCTCTGTGATTCTATCTTCCCGGATCAGGTTCGCCACTCCAACATGTTTGGCAATAATCTCGGCTGTCTTCCAGGCTCTGCTTAGAGGACTTGATATAATTGCTTTAAAAGTCTCGCCTTCTAGCGCACTTCCACTCTTCCCCGCCTGCTCAATCCCCTTATCATTTAAAGGAATATCTTCTCTTCCTTGGAACCTGCCCTGTCTATTCCAATCGGTTTCACCATGTCTAATTAAATATATTTTCATACGTAATTCTCCATTAAATTTAATATATTCTATTTTACATGATACAATTATTGATTGCTACCCCTATTTCTTATATCTTTATAAAATTTTATAAAGATATCTGTCTTGTTTATATTATGAGGATATTTTTCTATACCACTTGTTAAATAATACTGGAATTCAATGAACTTTTTGTGTTTTATAAACCACTTACTAAATAATACCGTAATTAAATGAACTTTTCGTGAAATCAAAATACGCATCATAGATACTAGATTTTCACCTAATATCTGTGATGCGTATTTATTGATTTTTGTCAATACACAAATTGTTATGCTTTAAATCTTAGAATGATTTCCTGCAGACTAGAAGCTAATTCTGCAAGTTTTTCACTGGATTTTGCAATTTCATCCATGGAGGCATTTTGTTCTTCCATTGCAGACGAAGCTTGTTGTGTACCTGCCGCATTCTCTTCTGCAATAGCAGATAAGGTTTGAAGCATATCCTGGATTTCGTTTTTTGCTTTATTCATTTCATTCGCAGATTCGTTTAATAGCTTAACTGCAGTCTGAGATTTCGACATTGCCACTGAGATAGATTCATACTTATCTTTTGTACTGGTAACACTCTTTGACTGCTCTTTCGATATTATATTCATTCGTTCCATACTTTCTACTGCTTTCGATACATTACTCTGTAACTCTCGAACAATCTTGTCAATGTGATCTGTCGAACTAGCAGATTGTCCGGCTAATTTCTTAATTTCTGATGCAACAACTGCAAATCCTTTTCCTGCTTCACCTGCTCTAGCTGCTTCAATTGATGCATTCAGTGATAAAAGATTTGTCTGCTCCGCTATTGCTGCTATCATACTGCTGGCTTCCCCTATTTGTAATGTACTTTCATTTGTTTTCAAGATAATCGAATAAACTTCCTGAGTTGCCAGATTGTTTTCCTGCGTTGTATCCTCAAGATGTTTAATATCTCTGAGCCCATCATCGATTACAATGCCTACTTCAGCAGAAGACTTATTCAGATTCTCCATATGATTTTTGTTGGTTTCAATAATTACACCTAATTTTAAGGCTTGGGCTGATCCGGCTTCTGTATTTTCTGCCTGGTCTGTTGCACCTCGTGCAATTTCTTCTACTGTTCTGGATACTTCATCAGAAGCCTGAAGAGATTGCTCCGTAGTTGCTGACGTTTCTTGTGCTGTTGCAGAGAGCAAGAGCGAAGAATCCGTAATTTCCGCAATAATATTACGGAGATTATCCGATATACTTTGCATTGCCCGTGCTAAAATACCACTTTCATTCTTAAGATTTATGAATTTAGGATCAATATTTTCTCTAATATCAAGAGATGCTATTTTCTCTGATACCTTTGCCATTGCGATTAATGGTCTTGTAATCATATCCCCAATAAAGTAGATAATTACTAAAGAAATTACCAAAGCACCAATTACTAAGAAAATCATTGTTCTTTTTAAATCATTAATTGGTTTAAATAATTCTTCTTTATTTGCAGCGTTGATGAATATCCAGTCTTTGCCTTCAATTAGCGCAAATCCAGCATAGACATCCGTAGTATTTAATTCTGCATCTAAGTCCTCATATTCGATAAAACCATCTTTTTGAGCAGTTATCTCCTTCATTGTCGCTGCTAAATCAGTATAGGCTGGATTTGTGACTGCTTGATCAATTGCATTGAATTGTGTTAAAACAAAATTCTTATCTGGATGTGCAATAATAGTACCCGCTGCATTAACTATGTAAGCATATCCTTTTTCACCATATCCATTGCCTGAAATAATCTCACTGAGTGTATTACCGTCTTTACGTCCAACTAGGACTCCAACTACTTTGTCGCCATTCCTAATCGGAGCTGCGACCATAATAACAGGCTCATTCGTTACACGGCTAATTATTACATCAGAAATATTAGTTTCTCCTTCAAACGCTTTAATCACATAACTTCGATCTGCTAAATTACTTTCAGATCCATCTGTATAGGTAGTAGTACCGTCCGGTTGCACAATACCTAGGTCTAGGAAATCCACATTTTCGAGTTGCATTTTAAGAACCGGAAGCTGCTTATTCCAATCCATTGATTGAATATCTGCCTGTAATGTCATCATCGATATCGTCGAGGAAAGAGTTTCCAATCTGCTGGTTACCAAATCAGCTCCTTCATCAGACAACAACTGTACGGATTGTTCTACGCTTTCGGTTATTAAATCCCCACCTTTTTTTGTCGAACTATAACCAACGATAATCGTAGCTGCTAATATCAAAGCTGCAAATGCTAAAATCAATTCATATTTTATACTTTTCATTTGTCCTTCTCCTATCTTAAACCCTTATTTTTGTTTTACTTATTTTGCATAATAATTCATTGTGATATGTACCATGTCTTTTCCTCTGCAAGTCTGCTGTATGAAGGTAATATACTGCAATCGTTAATGTAATAGACCAAACACAAATTTGTAAAATAAATTAATTTTAGGATATGTAACTTAATAGCGAGAAAAACTTAATATAGAACTATTTTAAATAAATTTGACAGCATATTTTGCTCCTAGTAAAATTGC
>JBASOB010000177.1:0-6367 GCA_049657865.1 Mobilitalea sp. | reverse complement strand
TATGAGTATTATTGAAGCAATCATCGATATTCCTACAGAACATGAAAAGAATGTATTTGGCGGTTTTGATGTTTATGCAAAAATTATTGAACGAGCATTTAATGTAACTATAATAGCAAGAAACGGTGAAGTAAAAGTAATTGGTGCCTTAGAGGATGTTGCAAAAGGAAAGAGTGTATTTACTCAGCTGATAGAACTTTCTAAAAGAGGCAATGAGATTACAGAGCAGAATGTAAATTATGCGATATCACTTTGTATCGATGATAAAGAGAAAACAATTGTTGAGATTGATAAGGATCTAATCTGCCATACAATAAGCGGTAAGCAGATTAAACCAAAGACATTAGGGCAGAAAACTTATGTAGATCTAATTCGTAACAAGATGATTGTATTTGCAGTTGGACCTGCCGGAACGGGGAAGACTTATCTTGCTATGGCGATGGGAATTACTGCGTTTAAAAACGATGAAGTGAACAAAATCATTTTAACACGTCCAGCTCTTGAAGCAGGTGAAAAATTAGGGTTTTTGCCTGGTGATCTGCAGAGTAAAGTCGATCCTTATCTCAGGCCGCTGTATGATGCGTTATATCAGATTATGGGACCGGAAGCATTTATTAAAAATTCCGAAAAAGGTTTGATTGAAGTAGCGCCACTCGCCTATATGAGAGGAAGAACGCTAGAGAATGCATTTATTATTTTAGATGAGGCTCAAAATACGACACCGGCACAGATGAAGATGTTCTTAACCCGAATTGGATATGGATCAAAAGTAGTAATCACCGGTGATATCACACAAAAGGATTTGCCTGCTGGTACCAAATCAGGACTTGATGTAGCTCTGAAGGTACTAAGTAAAATTGATGATATTGGCTTTTCCTATTTAACAAGTCAAGATGTGGTAAGACATCCGTTAGTTCAAAAGATTGTGAAAGCTTATGATGCCTATGAAGAAAAAACAAAGCATATGGAAGATAAGCCTTTCGAACACGGAAAGCCGAGAAGAGTTCAAAAAATAGATTACAGATCTGAAAGAACCAGGGATAGCAGAGATGAAAGCAGGTAACATTTGTGTGAAAGAAAACTCTTTTATACACGAATTTGTGCCAGCACCCTAAAGTTTGCAAGCAGAGAGAAAGGCATGGTTATTAATATGGATCTATCACCAGAGAATAGTGATTCTTCAAAAGTAAAAGAGGTAACAAGTAAAAGCAGAATATTCTTACTCAATTTTCTTCCCATCCTATCTATGATTGCAGTTGTTGTTCCTGCTATTATTTTAAAAGAAGATTATATTATTGCTGCCAAAAAAGGGATATTTACACTTATATTCACGCTAGTCGCAGTTTTCTATATTCGCTTTAATGCAGATAACATAGTAAGCAAAAAGATGTCGAAAACAATTATTATTCTAAGTTATTTAGCCTCTATCTGTATGCTTGTCCTTATACCAACTCCGGACATGATCTTTTTATGGATGACAGGCGGGCTGTTGATTGCAATGACAATCGATATGAAATTGGGAATTATCGTTCATTTTTGTCTGGCATTTTTGCTGGGACTTACCGTACCTCTTCGTTTTGAATCAATCATTCAGATTTTAGTATTAGGAATATTAATGTGTCTGCTTGCTGAAACAATGCACAGAATTTCCACTGCAATTTATACCGTGTTAATTGTTTTATCAACTAATATCACTTTATTGTTCGTAATTAATAACTTTGCGTTTCCGTCAGAGAAGAATACAGAATATATTTATTCCTCTCTTAGTATTTTTGCAGTACTACTGATTGATTTTCTTCTTGGTTCCATCATTAAAAAAGGAACGAATAAACTGGAAAGCAATGATTCTATCAGCAACTCCATGATCAGTATTATTGAAAATGAAAGCATACAGACGTTAAAGCAGACGGATTCATCAAGTTTTACTGGTCTTTCTTATGAAAAAGAGGATTCTTCCTATCAAGAACGCTTGAAACTAGACAGCAAATATGAACTTCTTTGTAATACAGATCATGAATTATTAAAAAAATTGAAAGAATATTCAGAATCTGTTTATTTACATTCTTTATCAATTGCTCAATTATCCTACCGTGCAGCACAAGTGATCGGAGCAGATGAATATCTAGCTAAGGCTGGTGGACTTTATCATGAAATTGGTAAGATAAACGGTAAAAATTATATAGAAGAGGGATTATTGATTGCAGAAACATATGCATTTCCACAAGCACTGAAGGCTGTATTAAAAGAGCATAATATCAAGTATGACAAACCGAATTCCGTTGAGGCTGCCATTGTTATGTTATCTGATAATTTGGTATCAACAATTGATTATTTAGTTAAAACAGCTAATAACAGATTTACTACCAATAAAATTGTTGATAATCTTTTTCAGATGAGAATGGAAAAAGGAACTTTTGATAACTCGGGTCTTTCCCTAATTGATTTTAAAAGACTAAAAGATTTCTATCAAAAGGAATTAAATAAAGACTTGAAGTAGAAGTGTAATAAAGAATTATATAAGTGATTCTATTAGTAATCTATTAATGAGTTAAATAATTAGTTGAATCAGAAATTTACATGGTATTCTAGAAAGCAAGAACTTTTATGTATTATATAATTTGAACACAAACCAGCAATTTGAAAGTTTGTTAAAAGAATGGAGACGGTTATGACAATAAACATTGAAAATGAAGCTACAATAAAATTGAATTTTGATTATGAACCCCTTCTTAAAAAGGTTGTGGAGGCTTGTTTAGATTATGAAGAATGCCACTATGAATCAGAAGTTAATATTCTCCTTACAGATGATATAGAAATACAACAGATTAACAAAGAATATCGTAATATTGATGCACCTACCGATGTGCTGTCTTTTCCTTCTATCGAATATAGTTCACCTGGAGATTTTTCAGAATTAGAGGAATCCATTGCCGATAGTTTTAATCCGGAGTCAGGAGAGCTTCTGCTCGGTGATATTGTAATATCACTGGACAGGGCAAAATTACAGGCATCTGAATATGGGCATTCCATGGAACGTGAAATTGCATTTCTAACAGCACATAGTATGTTTCATTTGTTCGGTTACGATCATATGAACGAGGAAGATCTGGTCATCATGGAACGAAAGCAGAAGGAAGTTTTAGAAATACTTCAAATTCTCAGGTAACTATTGATAGAAGAAGAAAGTATTGAAAATGTTCCAAAGAATCAAGTAACTATATAGAATCGGAATCATTGAAAATATTATTTTCCAGACTTTTTTCAATTACAAAACAATCAGAAACTCAAGAGAGGTATATGTGAGACATGAAAAAACCAATTTATTATGTACTAATATTATTCGTTGCTATTTCACTTTTCGGATGTTCAAAAATAGAAACCGACAAAAATGGGGATGTAATTCAAGGCATGACGGAGGATGACTTCCAAGACATCACAGCAACGCCTATCCCGACTGCTGTACCAACAGTTACTGAGGTAGCAGAAGACACTGGTCATGAAGGTGAGATGCGAAGTACTCTGTCAGGTCTATGGGTTTCAACAAAAATCGGGACAAACCGTCCTTATGCATTTCAGTTTAATAACTTTAAAACAGTTAGAAATCAATGGGGCATCGGACAGGCTGATATTGTATACGAGTGCCTGGTAGAAGGTGGAATTACAAGACTTTTAGGTATCGGAGAGAATTATTCCGGAGACAAAATAGGTTCTACACGAAGTGCAAGGCATTACTTTGTTAGTATTGCGGATGAATATGATGCTATCTATATTCATTTTGGCAGAACAAAATATGCGGTTGCTAAGATGAAGGAACTTGGTATTGATCATATGGATGGTATGGACGGAGTTGGATCAACGGTGTTTTATAGGGATAATTCCATCAATGCTCCTCATAATGCTTTTGCAAGTCTTGATGGAATTATAGCAGGAATCAAGCAAAAGGGATTCGAAACAAAACATGATGAAGATTATGAAGCACATTTCTCGTTTTATGAAGAAGATACTAAGTTAGAAGCAGGCACAGCTGTAAAGAAATTGTCAGTTCATTTTTCCGATTATAATGATCCGTATTTTGAATATAATTCAACCGATAAATTGTATTATCGTTTTCAATTTAACGAAAAGCATAAAGATTCCTTAACGGGAGATCAGCTTGCGTTCAAGAATATCATTATTCAGTTTGTGAAAGAGTGGGATATCGATAAAAATGGTTATCAGACCATGGATATCATAGATGCTAGCGGAAAAGGCTATTATATTTCCAATGGAGCAAAAATTAACATTACCTGGAAAAAGAAAGAAGCTTCCAGCTGGATGCGTTATTATAACGAAGCAGGAGAAGAACTTACAATTAATCCAGGCAAGACTTATATCGCATTATTTCCTAGAGATCGTACCGATGATATTATAATTAAATAAAATAGAATTTTGTATCTGTCCATAGATACCGAAAACAAAAGGAGAAGGTCATGTCAGCAAAGAATAGAAAAAACAACTTTTTAGTTCAAGGTAGCATTTTAGCTGCCGCCTCTCTAATTGTTCGAATCATCGGATTGCTTTACCGAATTCCTATGGCGAATATTATTGGGGATGAAGCAAACGGTATCTATAGTAATACTTATGAGGTTTATAATATTGCGCTGATTCTTTCCTCCTACAGCCTTCCGCTCGCAGTATCAAAACTTGTTGCAATCAGAAATGAGAAAAAGGAACATAAGAATTCCTATCGCGTCTTTGTGTGCGCGATGGGGTTTGGTGCAGCGGTTGGACTTGTTGCAACTTTGGTTATCTTGTTTGGAGCAGATTTAATTGAAAAAATATTTTATACGAACACCGGAATTGCTCTGCCTCTCAGAGTGTTAGCTCCTACGATATTTGTATTTGCTATTATGGGTGTGCATCGAGGCTTTTATCAAGGGAAGAAAACGATGATTCCCACAGCGGTTTCTCAGATATTAGAACAGATCGTGAATGCCGCTGTCAGTATTATTGCTGCTAGTATATTGGTGAAGAATTACAGCGCCTCCCTGGAGGTGTCTTCTTACGGTGCAGCAGGTGGGACGTTAGGTACCTTAGTTGGAGCAAGTGTTGGTTTGTTGTTCTTATTATTTATTTTTGTGATTTATAAACCTGTTTTAAAAAAACAGTTACGAAAAGATTCGGATGAGTACCGAGAATCTTATCAGAATGTTTTTAAATTGTTATTATTAACGGTTCTACCTGTCATTTTAAGCCAGACCGTATACCAAATCAGTGGCTTAATCGATGGTTCCATGTTTACCAAGATTATGACGGCGAAACCAATTGCTACATTTGAATTAAAGGCTCTTGGGAGTGCTGTAACTAGTGGATTTTATTCTCCTGACAATACGAATACATTAATTGGTCTATATAGTGGTAAATATCGCCTGTTAACGAATGTTCCGGTTGCTATCGCAACGGCTATGGCAGCTGCGATCGTCACATCAATTGCTGCTGACAAAACATATGGCCGGATGGATTCCATACGTAAAAAAGCACATGCTGCGATTAAATTTAATATGATTATTGCCATTCCTGCTGCAGTTGGAATGGGTGTGTTAGCATATCCTGTATTAGATCTGCTTTATAATTCACCGGTTGACCGCACGCAGTTAACCGCTAATTTGATGCAGTTAGGCTCTGTTTCGATAGTGTTTTTTGCTTTATCCTCAGTAACGACAGCAATTCTGCAGGGAATCAATAGAATGAGGGTGCCTGTTATTAATTCAGCGATTTCCTTAGGCGCTCATATTGTATTAATTTTTTGCCTGCTAAAATTCACCTCCTTAAGTACCTATGCCTTAGTAATCGGTAATGTAACCTTTGCTCTTAGTGTCTGTATCTTAAACTGGATTTCAGTTGCTAAATATTTAGATTATCATCAGGAAATCGTTAAAACTTTTTTGATTCCAACAATCAGTGCAGGATTTATGGGTGGTGCCGCATACTTTGTTTATCAGGGATTTGAGATTCTTACCGGCCGGAATTGGCTGGCAACGCTGATTGCAATTATAGTTGCGATTGTCGTGTATTTTGTCTTATTACTCTTTATGAAGGGTGTAGATGAAGATGAATTAGAATTTCTGCCGAAGAGTGCCTCTATTATTCGTTTTCTTAAGAAACTTAAATTATTATAAAATAGGAGGCTATACAATGGGAATAGACGTAATTATCATTGGAGCTGGTGCATCAGGATTAGTGGCAGCAATAGCTGCAGCTCGACAAGGATGTACAGTTCTCGTAATAGAACATAAAGAAAAAGCAGGAAAGAAAATCCTGGCTACAGGAAATGGTAAATGTAATTATACCAACTTACTCCAGACTACCGAATGTTATAGGTCGGAGG
>JBASOB010000176.1:0-1638 GCA_049657865.1 Mobilitalea sp. | reverse complement strand
CATTTGCATTGGTTTGGATGAATGACAAACTTCACGGTTTAAATGCAAGCGGATATTCACCTTACAGCATTTCTATTGACAAACTTAAAGCGAGAGGCTATACAGAAATACCTAAGTATGGAGTTATACCGGTTATGGTACCGGGTGCTCCGGCAGCGTGGGTAGAACTGTCTGAAAAATTTGGGAAATTGTCTTTAGAAGAAGTTTTACAGCCGGCAATAAATTATGCCAGAGATGGATTTACTGTATCAGTAATTGTAAAACAAGCTTGGGATAATGCTTATACCAATTACAAGAAACTTAAGGGAGAAGAGTTTAAATATTGGTTTGAAACATTTACTAAAAACGGTGCTACTCCAAAATTTGGTGAACTTTGGAAGCTGCCATATCACGCAGATACACTGGAATCAATAGGTAAAACTCATGGAGAATCTTTCTACAAAGGTAATATAGCAGATAAAATGGATGATTTCTTTAAAAAATATAATGGATATTTATCTAAAGATGATTTAGTGGACTATAAGCCGGAATGGGTTGACCCTATCAGTGTAAATTACAGAGGATACAATGTGTGGGAAATACCCCCAAACGGTCAAGGTCTTGTAGCACTAATGGCACTAAACATATTAAATGGTTTTAATTTTAATGAAAAAGAAAAAAGTGATACATATCACAAACAAATTGAAGCAATGAAACTTTCATTTGCAGATGGACAAAAATATATTACAGATAAAAATCAAATGAAAGTTGAAGTAAAAAAATTATTATCTGAAGAATATGGCAGCGAAAGAAGAAGCTTAATTACAGACACAGCTTTTATGCCTCAAGCAGGAGATCCGCAAAGTGGGGGTACTGTTTATTTATGCACTGCAGATGGGGAAGGAAACATGGTTTCTTATATTCAAAGTAATTATATGGGCTTTGGTTCCGGTATAGTTATACCTAAAACAGGAATAGCTCTTCAAAATAGGGGACATAATTTTAGTTATGACAACAAACATGACAATTGTCTTATGCCACATAAAAAAACATACCACACAATAATACCGGGCTTTATTACAAAGGATGACAAAGCAGTAGGACCATTTGGTGTTATGGGCGGATTCATGCAGCCACAGGGCCACGTACAGGTTGTCATGAATTTAATTGATTTTAAAATGAATCCTCAGGAAGCATTAGATGCTCCAAGGTGGCAATGGATTAAAGATAAAAATATTGAAGTGGAGCATAATGTTCCTGTTCATATTACTAATGACCTAATAAAAAAAGGTCATGATTTAAAAATTCAGCCTAATGAAACTTCTTTTGGAAGAGGGCAGATAATTTTAAGAACAGAGGAGGGGACTTTGTGCGGCGGTACTGAAAAAAGAGCCGACGGTCAAATAGCAGTTTGGTAATATATTCAGGGGACGGACCTTTGATTTTAAGCTCCATCCTCAGGATATTCTATCTTTCCGGAACTTTCTAAATTTATCTTGGACTATTTATATTCTGGCACCTTTTTTTGCCTGCACTTTAATTATTGGAAGGAGCTAGCCTCAGCCTATGATGCAAGATGCTTTGCATCTTCAAAGATAAACATATCAATACCTATTTCATTACATTAACAATGGCTGAATTATCTGCTCAATTTTATGA
>JBASOB010000175.1:0-2338 GCA_049657865.1 Mobilitalea sp. | reverse complement strand
TTGCGGAAGAGACCATCGTACTGATGAAAAATGATGGCATCCTTCCTCTTAGCGCTTCGGAAGAAATCGCTTTTATCGGAAAATTTGCAGCTCAGCCACGTTATCAAGGTGGTGGAAGCTCCCACATCAATTCTCATAAGGTAGACTCTGCTGTTGATGCAGTGAAGGGCATGAATCATATTACTTATGCACAAGGATTCAATTTAGAGAATGAAGAAGTTGATGCTGTATTAATGTCCGAAGCAATAGAAGCTGCCAAAAAAGCAAAAGTTGCTGTCATCTTTGCCGGTCTTCCAGATGCTTTCGAATCGGAAGGTTATGACAGAAGCCACATGAGATTGCCAGAATGCCAAAATGTCTTAATCGAGAAAATTTTAACTGTTCAGCCTAACGTAATCGTTGTATTGCATAATGGTTCGCCGGTAGAAATGCCTTGGGTAAAGAATGTTCGCGGTATCGTTGAAGCATATCTTGGCGGACAGGCAGTTGGTTCTGCATTAACAGATATTTTATTCGGCAAGGTTAATCCAAGTGCAAAATTACCAGAGACCTTCCCTCTCAAATTAGAAGACAATCCTTCTTTCCTAAGTTATCTTGGTGAAGGCGACAAAGTCGAATACAAAGAAGGCGTATTTGTAGGCTATCGTTATTATGACACTAAGAAAATGGATGTTCTATTCCCATTTGGTCACGGACTATCCTATACTACCTTCGAATATTCCAACTTAAAGGTAAGTAACGATCAAATCAAGGATACCGACACCATGACCGTATCTGTTGATGTAAAGAATACCGGCAGCATGGCTGGTAAAGAAGTTGTTCAGGTATATGTTGCTGATAAATTAAGTACCGTAATTCGTCCGGTGAAGGAACTCAGAGAATTTGCAAAAGTGGATTTAGCACCAGGCGAAACAAAGACGGTAACCTTTACACTTGGCAAACGTCCCTTTGCTTATTGGAACGTGGCGATACACGATTGGCATGTAGAAAGCGGCGAGTTCGAGATTATGATCGGTAAATCTTCCAGAGATATCGTACTTTCGCAAACAGTTACTATAACTAGTACCGTAAAGCTTCCATTAATCTACACAATGGATACCACCATTGGCGATATTATGGAAAATCCAGAAGCTGCTGAAACATTGCAGGACTTAACAAAAGTATTTGCAGAAGTATTTGGTGGTAATGCTGTAGAACCTAGTGAATCAGCAGTTTCCTCTGAGATGATGAATGCAATGATGAAATTCATGCCGCTAAGAGGAAGTATCAGCTTTGGTATGGGCAAGGTTACTTGGGAAACGCTTCAGGGACTTTTAGATAAACTGAATGGCAAATAATTTTGAGATGCTACAAAGCAGCATCATGTAAGCTAGTATAAAAAAAGTAGTACTTGAGTTAATCTCGAGTACTACTTTTTTTCATTCTTACCTTATTGATATAAGTTTACTAATATTAAAGTACCTATTACCTCAAAGTATCCTTAATGCTTTCGAAATCATCTCCTGAAGCAATTGCCTTTGCTTCATCTAGATCGAAACCCTCGACTTCATTTGATATTTCTTTCATCTGAGTGTTTTTTGAAATATTCTCTGGGATACCTAATATTTCATATATTTCTTTTAGTGGCAGTCCGGTTGAAGTAGCTGCCTCTTCTATCGTATAATATCCTTTAATCTCCGATATTGTGATAACCTGTCCTTCTTTAATCTCCGATGGTATCATTTGATAATTTCCAGTTGCTTGAGCAATGAGTATGGTTCCAAAAAACACCCCAATCACAATCAGTAAAAATGCAAAAGGAGGAATTTTCTTTCCTGCTGTCTTGATTTCAAGTGCTCCTTTTTTAGGGCAGGCAAGAACACACTCGTTGCAGTTTATACATTCCGCGCTAGTGATTTTCTCTGCATTTTCCACATCAATATTTACTGGGCAGGCTTTATTACATTTTTTGCAATTTATACATAAATCAGCATTGCGTTCTATCTTTGTTGGGCTAAGTTTACCAATAATTCCATAAAAGGCACCAACAGGGCATAGATACTTGCAGAAAAACCTGTCATAAATAAAAGATCCCACTACTGTGATTGCAAGTAACACAAAGCCAATTATTGTTAATGGATCTTCTGTTATTGTATCTGTAAATGATGATAAATGTGCATATGCAGAATATGGATCGTATGGTGACATCCAGAGTGCTCCATAATACCAAGCCATTACTACGGTTAATAACAGTATAAGATATTTCAGATATCGCAAAGGCTTGTCTATATAAACCGGCATAATTAAGCGATTTTTGAAGATTTTACTGCCAATTCTTCCAAACAATTCCTGTAGTGCA
>JBASOB010000174.1:0-13728 GCA_049657865.1 Mobilitalea sp. | reverse complement strand
TACTGTGCTTGTGAGGTTATGATAAAGATACTCCATAAAGACGAATTGGACGACGAAGTAAAACCTGTTTATCAAATCCCATGTGGTTTAGAAATTCGAAATTCCGTTAAGAAAATTAAATAGTAAGGGAATAGAAGGACTGCTAAGTGGAGCGCTTATTCAGGAAATAGACTGGATAAGCGCTTTTGTCATTTTTTTGAATAAAAATTATAATTGTATATAATGACTATATTAAACGTTTCAAAAAAGTATAAAAATATACAAATTAATGAATAAGTGAGAAAAGAAGAGCAATAATGTAAATACAAGAGTAATAATTAGAAAAATCTTAATAATCCACCTATAGATAGACTTTGAAAGATAGAAAATATGTGATATAAATTAATTGCAGGAAAAATTAGATGAAAAATAATAATTATTATGGCAATTAAACAGTAAAAATTTATTTTGAGATGTCTGTTTAAGAGAAGAAATGAGTGAATGACCACAATAGTTATTAAACGTTTCAAGGATTAAGGATTTATGAATGCTTTCTGCATCCCAAACAGTTTCAGAAGAAAATTTACACCAGGATTTAGGATTGTTTATTATGTATCTCACAGATAACTGTCGACATTATCTGTTTTGATAAAAAACATTTAAAAAATGGAGGGAATTTAAATGAAAAAGAAACTATTATCTGTATTACTTTCTGTAGTGCTTGTAGCATCACTTGTTGGATGTGGAAGCAAAGCAACAGAGGAGACAGCAGCAACGGGGGAAACACCAACGGAAGCTGCAGCGGATACCGCAATTAGCGATACCGGAACAACAGAGATGGAAGTGGAAGGCGATAATGTTACCACATTAACAGTATGGACATTTATTGCATTGCATCAACAATTTTATACAGACATGGCAGCAAGATGGAATGAACTTAATCCAGATAAACAAGTAAAATTAGTTTTGAGTAACTTGGATTATTCTGATATGCACAATAAGTTATCCTTAGCTCTTGAATCCGGCGAAGGTGCTCCTGATATCGTTGATATCGAGCTTGGTAAATTCCCAGCATTCCTTGCTGGTGAAATCCAACTTATGGATTTAACCGATGTAATTGCTCCTTACTCAGGTAAAGTAGTTCAGTCAAGAATTGATATCTATTCAAAAGACGGCAAGAACTATGGACTTCCTACACATGTAGGCGCAACAGTAGCTTTCTATAACACGGAGCTTTTAGAAGCAGCTGGAATCAACTATGAAGAAATTAAGACATGGGATGATTACAAAGCAGCAGGCGTTAAATATTTTGAAGCAACCGGTAAATATTTCAGTACAGTTGAAACAACAGCTCAGTGGATGATCAATTTAATGCTAGCTCAAAAGGGCGGAAATTATCTTGATGCAGACAACAAACTTGCAGTTAACAGCGATGTAATGGTAGAAGTATTAACTTATATCAAAGGAATGCAAGACACCGGCGCATTCGGTATTGTTCCTGGTGGACAACCGGATTCAGAAGAAGCATATGCAGCTTATAATGCAGGCGATTATGCAGTTCAGATTATGCCTTTCTGGCAGACCTCACGTTTTGTTAATTACATGACAGACTTAACAGGTAAAGTAGTAATTGCACCAACTCCTGTATGGGATACAACAGATGGCGAATATGCATCTATCGGTGGTGGCGGAACAGGAACAGCTATCGTTGCTTCCAGCCCAAATGCACAGCTTGCTGCTGAAGTTATGGCTTACATCAAACTTTCACCAGAAGCAAATGAACAAGTTTGGAACGTATTAGGCTTTGATCCGGTTAATACTGAAGTTTGGGCAGATACCGCACTTACTCAGAACCCAGACAATCAATATGTTAAGTTCTTTAAGAACTATCCATTTGACACATTAAATGCAATCAAAGAGAACATTGGTTCCTTAGCTTGCTTAAATGATGAGAAATGGCCATCCATTAATACAGAATTCTGTACCGTAACCTTGACTAACATTTTTGAAAATGGCGTAGATGTTAAAGAAGCATTAGATGAATCACAGGCAACCTTGGAGAATGAATTCCAGTAAATCGTGAGGGAAATCTAAAATAAAATTAATGTGTTACAGGGTACGGGCTAAGTTAGTGCCTGTACCCTGTACCATGTTATTTAATGACAAGCGAATTGATCAATCAATCATCCTCATTGTCAAATCTTCATATTTAGAAGGGAGACTACATAGAATGTTTAAGAAATTCCTATATTCACAAAAAATCGCCCCCTATATATTCATTCTGCCGTTTGTTATCACCATCCTAATATTCTGGATCGTGCCGATTTGCAACGGAGCACTGCTGAGTTTTCAGGATGTGTTAAAAGATCAATGGGTTGGAGCAAAGAATTATAAACGATTATTGTCAGATAAAATATTTTTAAAAGCAATCTTTAATAGTGTGAAATATATGCTTGGAACGATTGTATTATTAATACCTTTTCCTATGCTGTTCGCAAGTTTGCTAAACAGCAAATTAATGAAAAAAGCTGATTTCTTTAAATCTATCTATTTTATTCCGGCGCTGACTTCCGTAGTTGTAGTTGGTACCATTTTCCGATTGATGTTTGGCGAACTTGACAGTTCTATGGCCAACCGAGTAATTGCCATGTTTGGAAAAGCTCCAATTAAGTGGCTTCATGGTGACTTCACCAGTTATTTTGCCTTGCTGATTGTCTGTTGCTGGAGATGGACAGGAGTTAATATCCTGTATTTCTTAGCAGGGTTACAGAGCATTCCACAGGAATTATATGAAGCAGCATCGATTGACGGCGCTAGCAGCTGGCAGCAATTTAAGAAAATATCTTTTCCACTTGTGAAACCTACAACAATCTATGTATTGACAATTAGTATTTATGCTGGACTGTCAATGTTCTTGGAAAGCTATATGTTATGGAGTGGAAATAATTCTCCGAATAACGTGGGACTTACCATAGTGGGATATTTATATAGACAAGGTATCGAGAAACGAGCAATGGGTTATGCCTGCGCAGTAGGAATCGTTCTCTTGTTTGTTGTTATGGCTATCAATATGATTCAATTGTTCCTCAATGGAACATTTAAAAAGGAGGATTGATGACATGACAGAGACACGCAGTAAAAATAAAAAAGAAAAAATAGAAACAATATGCATGGTAATCTTCTTTACAATTCTCGCAATTATTATTTTGTTACCAATTTATGCAATCTTTCTGGCTAGTTTCAAACCGGGAGGCCAATTGATACAGTATGGTCTTAATCTAGATCTTGATTTTGACCAGATGAGTTTTAAAAACTATATCCTGTTATTTACGGGCAAGCATGATTACTGGACCTGG
Organism: Mobilitalea sp.; assembly: GCA_049657865.1. GTDB lineage: Bacteria > Bacillota > Clostridia > Lachnospirales > Lachnospiraceae > Mobilitalea. The sequence continues at coordinate 10,393 of JBASOB010000174.1, read as the reverse complement.
TTTTTTAACAGTGTTTTTCTTACTGCATTTACGGTTGTTGCAACGCTGCTAATTAGTGCATTTGTTGGATATGGGTTTGCAGCATATGAGTTCAAAGGTAAGAACGTCATGTTTGTATGCGTTCTGATCATTTTATCTATTCCACTTGAAGTAGTAATGCTTCCATTGTATAAGCAGATGTCGGTATGGGGAATTATGGACAGTTACACAGCGATTGTACTTCCGTTCCTCGCACACGCTTCAACCATATTTTTCTTCAGACAGTATCTGCAATCGCTTCCCAAATCCCTGCTCGAAGCTGGAAGAATTGATGGAGCATCGGAATACAGTATTTTCTTCCGATTAATAATTCCGATTATGAAACCGGCTTTTGCAGCGATGGCTATCTTAAACGGCATGAATGCCTGGAACAATTATTTGTGGCCGCTGCTTGTAATCCGGTCTGCCGATAAGTATACGTTAACGCTTGGACTTAATACGTTGATTAATCCTTATGGTAATAATTATGATTTACTAATTGTAGGTTCATTTTTCTCTATCGTACCAATTTTCGCGCTCTTTATCGCCTTCCAGAGATATTTTATTGAAGGTATGACAGCCGGAGCAGTAAAGGGTTAATACAGAAGAAAGTATTTCAGTATATAAAATATAATAATGCTCCTATTGTCCAAAATATTATGTGCATCCCTCTTTAAAAACTGGATGTATACTGATAGAATAAAAGTATCCTTGATACTGAAATCAATTTCAGTATTCAATCAAGTTACATACTAACACATATTATAATAGCAGAAAGCTGCTGCAGATAATTTAGACATAATAAAGATATCTTCCTTGCTTTACTATTAGTCTAGTTGTCTGCAGCAGTTTTTGCAGAAAGAGGAGATAAAGGATGGAAAAATTATCCATGACTTCGATAACGGAATGGTTGATTATGGGCGAACCTTATATTGAGTATAATACCCGCCTTCATTTACTTAGGCAGCAAGAAACAGAGATAGAGGTTGTGAAATCAAGAGAGAGAATGCTTTTGCAGCCGGAGATTCAATCCCTGCTAATTGAATTTGGTAGGTGGGAGGAAGAAATTATCAGTAACCATAAGAATGCTGGATTACTATTACATAAATTAGTATTTCTTGCAGACATAGGTCTTAACAGTAAGGATTCAAGGGTCAAAGAAATTGCAGATATCATAGGAAAAAATCGGACAGCTGAGGGCGTAGTGCGAGTTCCTATTAATGTTCCAATTCATTTTGGAGGTACTGGAGAAAATTCTCTTGGCTGGTGTCTATGCGATACTCCGCTTGTACTCTATGCCTTTGCAAAATTTGGACTTGGAGAAGACCCACTTAATAAGATGGCGTTCAAGCATCTAATGTCATTTATGAATAGCAATGGATGGGGATGTAAAGTTTCGGAGGAATTAGGGAAATTCAGAGGTCCCGGAAAAAAGGAGGATCCATGTCCTTATGCAACGCTATTGATGTTAAAAGTGATGACACAGGTACCGGAATATAAGGACTGCAAAGAAAGCAGACTAGGCGCAGAAGTGCTGTTAAGTCTATGGGAAAGCAGTAGAGAGAGACACCCATATTTGTTCTATATGGGAACCGACTTTCGGAAACTCAAAGCCCCCTTGGTATGGTATGACCTGTTAAATGTTGCTGATACACTAAGTCAATTTGATTGGTTGAGAAAAGATTCCCGTTTAATAGAAATGGTAGAGACCATTAAGATGAAAGCAGAAAAAGATGGTTCTTATCTTCCTGAGTCAGAATGGAAATCCTGGAATGGATGGGAATTCAGTCAGAAGAAGAAACCATCCAGATGGATTACCTTGCTGGTAATGAGAATTCTGCAAAGAATGGAATAAGAATTCAGCCGAATAGACTTGCATATGAAATCGAATCGGGATAATATAGATATAATCACATTAACTCAGGTGAATTTAACTGGAATATACTATAATTAGAAAAGACGGTGATGTTTTTGAAAATAGGAATAATGGATTCTGGTATCGGTGGACTTACCGTACTGCATCAGGCGATGATCTCTCTGCCAGAGGAAGAATACCTCTATTATGCAGATACGGATCATGTTCCTTATGGATCAAAAAGCAGGGAAGAAATTATACAATACGTTGATGAAGCGGTTCATTTCCTGGTGGAGAAAGGTGTAAAAGCTATCGTAATCGCTTGTAATACTGCAACCAGTACTGCAATTGATGTTATGCGGAAGAGGTATCATCTGCCTATTCTCGGGATGGAACCTGCAGTAAAACCTGCAGTAGAAAAATACGAAAACAAAAGAGTAATGGTAATTGCAACTCCGGTCACGATTCGTGAGGAAAAACTACATAATCTAATTCAACTAGTGGATGGTGACCATAGAGTAGATCTACTTCCATTATCAAAGCTAGCAAGCTATGCAGAAGCCGGAGAATTCGATACGAACGAAGTGGAAGAATATATAAGAAAAGAATTTGCTCAGTATTACCTGGAGAATTATTCGGCTTTAATCTTAGGGTGTACGCATTATAATTATTATAAGAATATCTTTCGTAAAATATTCCCAGCCGAGGTGGAATTTATTGACGGAAGCCTGGGAACAATAAATAATCTGAAGAATATCCTGAAAAGCATGGGACAACTCGAGCATAATAAAATAAGTGTGGAGTACTATACTTCAGGTCGTCTCATATCAGACAAAGAATCACTGATGCATTATGAGGAGCTTCATAAACGGTTGGAAAAGATGCTTTACTATTAATTGAATACAACAATTACAGAGATAATACAAGAATGTACTTTACATAAGCCTTTGCTTTGATATAAAATACTACTAATATCAAGGGAAAGGCTTTTTACAACTTAAACTTCGCTTGATACTGCATTTCTACCTAATTCAAAGGTTGCTGACTATTTCAAAGGCTATGATCTGTTTAAGGGTTGTTACTCATTTAAGGGTTGTTGCGTATTAAAGGTTGCTGTCAATTTTGAAAGGAAGATGAAGATGGAGACAGGTAATTCTGTATTGGAATGGTTGATGTCCGGTGATCCCTCTATTAAGTATCAGACAATGAGAGACTTGCTGGAATACCAAGAAAATGACTGCATCGAACAACAAAGGAAAATAGCAGAAGAAGGCTGGGGAAAGCAACTACTGGACCTTCGTGACAATGATAATAAGACTTGGGGTAATGGAATATATTCTCCTAAATGGATATCAACACACTATACCTTGCTGCAGTTAAAAGAGATGGGAATATCTCCTGACAATCCTGCTTATATAGAAAGCAGTGAATTCCTATTAAATCGGTTGTGGAATAAAGATGCATGGAATGGCCGGTACTGCGATCTGTGTGTGGTAGGAATGATACTGAGTATTTGCACCTATTGCAACTTGAAATCAGAAAAAATAAATGAAATGATTGACTATATTCTAGAGAAACAGTTTATTGACGGCGGTTGGAACTGCGACTGGTATAGTGGAGCAGTAAAAAGTTCGCTTCACACAACAATATCGATTCTAGAAGCTTTCCGGGATTATGAAAATTCAGGCTATACCTACCGTCTGGAAGAAATTAAAAGAGCAATACCCAAAGGCCAGGACTTTATTCTACGCAAACGACTGTTTCGTTCTGAACGAACGGGCGAAATCATACATAAGACCATGACAATGTTGTCCTATCCCTGCAGATGGAAATATGATATTTTAAGAGCAATGGATTATTTCCAATCGGTTCATAGACGTTATGATCCCAGAATGGAGGAGGCAATGGGGATTATTCTTGGCAAACGACGCAAAGATGACAGATGGCCCATGCAGCAGAAGTATTCAGGATTAGTACATTTTGATATGGAAAAAGCAGGGCAGGCTAGCAGATGGAACACACTCAGGGTACTTCGGATTCTTAAGTTCTATAAGAAATAACTATTACTTACAGTAATAAATATTACCGTAGGTAATATTACTTATTAGTTTTAATGAATTGTAAATATTAGAAAGAAAGGATAAGATTATAATATCGGTTATTGATGTGAAATAACTAATATTATATGAAATAGTAGGTAAAAAACAATGCAGCTTTTGAAAGACAGAATTAAGAGAGATGGAAAAATTCGTTCAGGTAATGTATTGAAAGTGGATAGCTTTTTGAACCATCAGATGGATATTGATTTGTTTGGTGAGATTGGTAAAGAATTCAAAAGAAGATTCGCGGATCAGGAGATTACGAAGATCCTTACGATTGAGGCTTCCGGAATCGGAATTGCATGTATCACAGCCCAGTATTTCAAAGTTCCTGTCGTATTTGCCAAGAAGAATCAGACAAAGAATATCGCAGGGGATGTCTATACCAGCAGAGTTGAATCGTTTACACATGGACGCGTTTATGATATTATCGTGGCGAAGGAATTCTTGAGACCGGAAGACAAAGTTCTGATTATTGATGATTTCCTCGCTAATGGAGCTGCTTTACTTGGCTTAAGCCAGTTAGTTAAGGATGCAGGAGCAACCTTAGTAGGAGCAGGTATCGTGGTGGAGAAAGGTTTCCAACCTGGAGGAGAATTAGTCCGCGGCAGCGGAGTAAGGGTGGAATCCTTAGCAATCATTGAATCCATGAGTGAAGAAACCGGAGTGGTTTTCAGAGATTAATTGTAGAATTTAATTATGCGAGGTGCAGTACTTCTTAGAAGTATGGCACCTCGTATTTGATATTAGGGACTGTGATTTTATCACAGAAGAGCCCTCATTATCGTGTTATAGTGGGTTCAGAAGAATAAATGAAATGTTTATTCTGGTAAAATTATTTGGTCCGAATGCAGTTGCACTAGATAAACTGACGATTCGGATACATTAATTCATTTATATAAGGAGGATTTATTATGAGCGCATTAGTAATAACAAAAGATAATTTCAATGAAGAGGTTATTAATTCAAAGGAGCCGGTACTTCTTGACTTTTGGGCACCTTGGTGTGGACCATGTCGCATGGTTGGTCCAGTTGTTGAGGAAGTTGCAGCTGAACTTGCTGGTAAAGCAAAGGTTGGAAAAATCAATGTGGATGAGCAATCAGAGTTGTCAGCCCAGTTCAGGGTTATGACGATTCCTACCCTTATGGTTTTTAAAGATGGTAAAATGGTATCTTCTGTTGTTGGTGTAAAACCGAAAAAAGATATCTTGAGTATGCTTGATATTTAGTATATAATGGAAACGTAGTATTTTAACCATTAATTATTTCTATTAAGGAGATGTTATCTATGAATAATGATCATAAGTTTTACAGATGTAAACATTGCGGAAATATCGTAGGGATGATCCATAGTTCAGGTGTTCCGATTATTTGTTGTGGAGAACCAATGGAAGAGTTAGTACCCAACACAGTAGAGGCTTCCACAGAGAAACATTTACCAGTTGTAACAATCGAAGGAAATAAAGTTACTGTTGCAGTTGGCAGCGTAGCTCACCCGATGGAAGAGAAGCACTATATTCAATGGATCTATCTTCAGACCAAACATGGCGGTCAGAGAAAGGTTCTTGTACCAGGAGATGAACCAAAAGCAACTTTTGCACTTGACAATGATGAACTGGTTGCAGTTTTTGAATATTGCAATATTCACGGTCTATGGAAAACAGAAGTATAAATTAAGATCATAAGGAAATGCATGCAGGACGATGATAGAGCGAAATCTATTTTGTCCTGCATGTTTTTTTGTGAAAATCAATAGAATGATACAACATGCGGATGTTATGTATGCTGGTGGTAATGATAACAATAATCGGATAGAGCAATGAAATTAGGATTATTTTCAAATAGGGTTTTTTAATCTTTTAAGGAATGATATAATAAAAGGCATAAGTCAAATAGTAGCAAGCAAAAGTATAGACGCATGTGAAAATGCAGACAATCAGATTATGGACGAGCATAATTAATTATATGGAGTGAGATTTACTCGGTGAATAAGAAAGAATAGATCGGAGTGAAGGAATGTTGCAAAAGGAAGATATTGATTTTACGAAAGATAGTCTGAGTTTCTGGAAAGAATTAACGCAGATTCAGAGAAACACGCTACAGGAATACATTTTAAAAAAGCAATTTGTGACTGGCGAGTCCATGCATAGTAATTCGGAACATTGTTCCGGTTTATTTTTGATTCGCAGGGGACAGGTTAGAGCTTATATTGTATCGGAAAGTGGAAAGGAAATCACGTTATACCGTTTAACAGAAGGCGAAGTTTGCATATTTTCAGCTTCCTGCATTATGAAGAACATAGCTTTCGATATTCTGATTGAAGTAGAGAAGGATACAGAGGCTTATCTGATACCGACGTTGGTCTTTAAGAAGCTGTCAGAAGAATCCCTGCCGGTACAGATATTTTCTAATAATCTGATGGCTACTAGATTCTCTGAGGCATTGTGGGTGATGGAGCAGGCTTTATTTACTAGCTTTGATAAGCGATTAGCAGGATTTCTCGTGGAGCAGGTGGAATTAAATAACTCAAATTCCATAGAGATTACACATGAAAAGATTGCGAATCATCTAGGAACGGCAAGGGAAGTTGTCACTAGAATGTTGAAATACTTCCAGAATGAAGGAATGGTAGCAATCAGCCGTGGATCGATTGAAATCACGAACCTGAAAAAACTGGAATTATTGATAAATGAATAAATTAAAATTCATAGAGGATAACGCAGAATGAAACAATCAAAGAGTAGAAGTTCCATCAGGGATAGGATTGAAGAACTTGCAGAAGAAAAATACCGTATCTTTGTTACAGGATTAACACCAGGAAAGTCAAATATCTTAGGTGTTCGAACGCCGATACTTAGGCAGATGGCAGTGGAAATCGTAAAGGGTGATTGGGAAGGCTATCTTGCGGAATGCGGTCATCACTCGGTACAGGGAAAAAGTTTAGATGAAATCTCCCTGGAAGAAGTTATGCTGGAAGGAATGGTGATTGGGCAGCTGAAAGGTGATATTGAACTTGTCTTGAAATTAACTGCAGAATATATTCCGAAGATAGACTGCTGGTCCATCTGCGACACTTTCTGTGCAGGACTTAAAATAACCAACAAGCATAAAGAAAGGGTATGGGATTTCCTGCAGCCGTATCTTAATTCGGATCAGGAATACGAGGTTCGTTTTGGGGTCGTGATGCTGCTGGATTACTACCGAATACAAGAATATGCAGCTCGTGCTTTTTCTCATTTTGACCATATCAAACACGAAGGTTATTATGTGAAAATGGCGATTGCCTGGGCGGTATCTGTCTATTTCATCTATCTTCCAGAGGAGACGTATCGTTATTTGAGAGAGAATGAACTAGATGATTTCACTTTCAACAAAGCCTTACAGAAAATTCTGGAATCTTACAGGGTAGATGAGGAATCTAAGTTAATCATTCGAAGTATGAAGAGAAAAAAGGTAGAATAGCAAATCAGAAAAGTACAGATGACACAACAAAAGATACATAATTAGAGGAGGTTTTACTATGAAGTTAACATTTTTAGGTGCGACTCATGAAGTAACCGGAAGCTGCTTTTATCTTGAGGCTTGTGGAAAAAGATTTTTGATTGATTGTGGTATGGAACAGGGCAGAGATGCTTTTGAAAACCAGGTGATACCAATCTCTTCTGCGGATATCGATGCAGTGCTCCTGACACATGCACATATTGATCACTCAGGAAAGCTGCCCTTACTCTATAGTGAGGGATTTCGTGGAGCAATCCATGCAACTAGCGCAACCAGTGCTCTATGCGATATTATGCTTCGTGATAGTGCCCATATTCAGATGGCAGAAGCAGAATGGAAGAACCGTAAGAGACAACGTTCCGGTGGTAAAGAATTTACACCGGTGTATAATATGGAAGACGCAATGGCAACCGTTCGATTATTTGTGTCTCATGAGTATGCTGAGAAATTTACACTCTATGACGGGATTGAAGTTCGTTATACGGACGTAGGACATTTACTTGGATCTGCCAGCATAGAACTTTGGATTACGGAAGAAGGAGTTACGAAGAAGTTAGTATTCTCCGGAGATATCGGTAATTTGAATCAGCCTTTAATTAATAATCCTACCTATATTACAGAGGCTGACTATGTCGTAATGGAGTCTACCTATGGAGATAGAAGCCATGAAATCAGCCCAGATTATATCAAAGAACTAACAAAAGTAATTCAGAGAACCTTTGACCGAGGAGGAAACCTTGTGATTCCTTCCTTTGCAATTGGCAGGACACAGGTTTTGCTTTATTTTATACGTAAGATTAAAGATGAGCAGCTGGTCAAAGGACATGGAGATTTCAGAGTGTATGTGGACAGCCCATTAGCAATTGAAGCAACTCAGATATTCCATGAATATATGACGGGATATTTTGATGAAGAAGCAATGAAGCTAGTGAATAAGGGAATTAATCCACTGTCGTTTCCGGGACTTAAGACTTCCATCACCTCGGATGAATCGAAAGAAATTAATTTCGATGATGATCCGAAAATAATTATTTCGGCATCAGGTATGTGTGATGCAGGTAGAATTCGTCATCATCTAAAACATAACTTGTGGAGAAGAGAGAGCACGGTTCTTTTTGTTGGATTTCAGGCAGAAGGAACGTTAGGGCGTATTCTGATCGATGGAGTACCTGAAGTTAAGATATTTGGGGAGACGATTCAAGTGGCATCTGAAATCTGTCAGCTATCCGGTGTGAGCGGGCATGCAGACCGTGAAGGACTTCTCAAATGGTTGGGAAGTTATGTGAAGAAGCCGGATAAGGTATTCGTAGTGCATGGAGATGACAAGATCTGTAGTATCTTTACGGAGCAGATTACCAAAGAATTTGGCTACAATGCAGTTGCTCCTTATAGTGGATATACTTATGACTTGAAAGCAAATCTCTGCCTAGACGAAGGAAAAATGATCCCGATTGAAAGGGAAATTGAGTATGCTAAGAAGGGTGAGCATAAAGCAGCAAGCTCTGTATTCGAGCATCTTGTAGCAGCAAGCAGACGTCTTGCCTCTGTAATTGAACATAACAAAGGTGGTGCCAATAAGGATCTCGCAAGACTGGCAAGCCAGATAAATTCTCTTTGTGATAAGTGGGAGAGATAGTAAAAGAATGGTGGTAGCAATTCGCTTTGTCATAAGTGGGAGAGTAATAAAAGAATGCTGGTAGTATTAGCGGAATATTAAATTTACTTTGCGATAGAGGGGAAGAGAGAATTGCTGATATTGCGAAATCAATTTCTAGTATTAAGGTTCTTTTCGTAACTTGGAATACATAGAATAAGGCTGACAGGGGTGCATAGTAATTGTAAATTGCATCCCTGTTTTTCTATGTATATGGATAGATTGTTAATATTCACTGAACATATTGTGAACCTTTTCTTGGCAGAAGGGATAATGATTGACAAAACAGATGTCGATATATTATATTATGTTTGAGTGAATCATTTCAGTATATAATGATACTTATTTAGTAACTATTCAGAATCCCCGAGAATTATGTAGTGGGTTCGAGTACTTCAAGGCCAAATAGCTACCTAGTTTCATTTATAAGGGGGATTCTCTTAAAGAAAATAATCGTAGAGCAGCCAATACAACAGTCGTGGTTCATCATGGTTTGAACCGATATCTAGATAGATGGACGAGGAAAATATGGACAACAATAAAATGTTAGAATATACAGATTTATTTAAAACAGCTGAGTTTGAAGCGAATTATACTTACACGGGGAATGATCTCGGGGCGGTGTGGACAAAGGAAGCGACACGCTTTCGGGTATGGGCACCAACCGCAGTACAGATTGTATTGTCACTTTATAAAACCGGAGATAACATGGACATTTATCAATGCATTCCGATGGTCAAGGATGTATGCGGTACTTGGGTTACGGCTCTTGCCGGCGATTATCATGGCGTGTATTATGATTATGCCGTTGTGATGGATGGTGAAATTCACCAGGCAGTTGATCCTTATGCCAAGGCCGTAGGCGTAAATGGAGAAAGAGGCATGATAGTTGATCTTGAGTCGACAAATCCAGAAGGGTTTCAGGGAGAAGAGAAACCTCCATTTGTTAATTCCACCGATGCGGTACTGTACGAATTACACATTCGAGATTTTTCGGCAGATCCAAGTTCAGGCATGCTTAATCGTGGGAAATATCTTGCATTTACAGAGACAGATACCCAAAACTCCCATGGAGATTCCACTGGAGTAAAATATCTCAAAGAGCTGGGAATTACCCACATACATCTGCTTCCGGCTTTTGATTATGCCTCCATAGATGAAGCAAAGTTGTCGGAGGAAAAGTTCAACTGGGGATATGATCCTAAGAACTTCAATGTTCCAGAAGGTTCCTATTCAACAGACCCTTACCACGGTGAAGTCCGCATC